>JANQRQ010000331.1 GCA_028284485.1 Planctomycetaceae bacterium
TCATATCAGATCGACGTCGGTCGACGCGAACGATCTTGAAGATCCCAATGATTGCGTTGCAGCCCCGATTGTGTCACATTGAGCAATGGATCGCTGCCGGTCCACTCGCTGCCCGGTAACACAACCGCGACACTCGGCACTCCAGTGAGGAATTATTCGATGAACAACCGACTGAGACAATCCGTTCTCGTGGCCACTGGAATACTTTTGACCGTTGGCAATTCTCTCTCTGCTGACGACTTCCCAAAATTTCGGGAACAAGTCCTGGACCCCAATATCGGCAAAGTCTGTTATGCGGTCACGCTGGCTGATGTTGACAACAATGGCTCGCAGGACATTGTAGCCGTTACGGAAAACCGCGTGATCTGGTACGAAAGCCCGAGTTGGCAACCGCACGTCATTCTGGAAAATCAAACCGAGTTGGACAATGTCTGCATCGCCGCCGACGACATCGATGGCGACGGGCTGGTCGACTTCGCATTGGGGGCCGGCTGGACCAAAATCGGCACCTTGCAATGGATTTCTCGCGGCACCGCTCCCGAGGACAAATGGAACGTCCACACCATCGATATCGAACGGTGGCTGCACCGCATGAGGTTTGCCGATGTCTTGGGAACGGGACGCAAACAGCTGGTCATCTCTCCATTAAACAAGACCGAAGGTGACGGCGTCCGACTGACCGCCTTCGAGGTCCCTTCAAACCCGACAACAGACCGCTGGCAACGCACGTTGATGGATGCCAGCCTTAATCGGATGCACAATCATTGGCATGAAGATCTCGACGGCAATGGAACGATCGACACCATCACCGCGAGCCAGGAAGGCATCTACTGGGTGCGCCAAGCGGGTGGCAATTGGACAAAGACAAAGATTGCCGCCGGCATCGACGGCGATACACCCACAAACAGCGGGGCCGGGGAGGTCAAATTGGGTCGCATGGCCAACGGCAAGCGGTACCTATTCACCGTGGAACCAATGCACGGAACAACTTTGGCTGTCTATACCGAACCGAACAGTCCCGGCGACATGTGGAACCGACACGTTGTCGACGCAACATTAAGTCGCGGGCATGCGCTCTGGCCGGCCGACGTTGATGGCGACGGATCGCAGGAAATCGCCATGGGACACAGTGAACCGGGACCAGGCCCGGTCAAAGGACCCGGGGTTTACATCTATGACGCTGACGATTCCGACGGAACATCGTGGACCAAACATGTCATCGACAATGGCGGAATCGCCACGGAAGATATCATCGCTGCCGACCTGACTGGCAATGGTCGCATCGACATCGTTGCCGGCGGGCGAAACACGCACAACCTCAAGCTGTACATTAACGAAGGTTCTGAGGCTCGATAGCGAACTCCCCCGGAAAACGGTCGCTTGAAAATCGCCACAATCGCGTCCTGATTTCTTGAAGAAGCGCGAGAATTCCCAGGAATTGCCAACTGCTCGCTGACTGCGTGCAGGATTTTGAAATCGATTTAAGAATGGACTATCTGCAACTTCGCGATAAAAAGATTCTCGTCTTCGGTGTCGCCAATCGAAAAAGCGTCGCATTCCACGTCGGCCAACTGCTGACGGAAGCCGGAGCTGAAGTCATTTATTCTGTTCGTTCCGAAGCTCGCCGTGAATCGGTGACCAAGTTGGTCGGATCGGATCCCGTGTATGTCTGCGATGTCGAGAACCAGTCGCAGATCGACGATCTCCGCAACAAGGTTCAAGCACAACATGGTTCGCTGCACGGAATCGTCCATTCGATCGCGTTCGCCGACTATTCTGCCGGTTGGTTGCCGTTCGACGAAACACCGCGCGAAGCCTTCTTGCAGGCAGTCGATATTTCCTGCTTTTCGCTGATTGCCATTGCTAACGCGTTTCGAGAGATTCTCGACGCCGAACACGGGAGCGTTGTGACGATTTCGATCTCGACGACGCGCATGGCGGCAGAAAACTACGGATATATGGCACCAGTCAAGGCCGCCCTCGACTCGTCCATTTGTTTTCTGGCAAAATCGTTTTCCAAATTCTCGAAGGTTCGGTTCAACGCCGTCTGCCCCGGCTTGTTGAAATCTTCTGCATCGGCTGGAATACCCGGATACGTCGACAGCTACCTGTATGCGGAAAAGGCGACGCTTCGAAAACAGGCGGTTCAAACGGGCGAAGTCGCGAACACGGTGGCGTTTTTGATCAGTCCGCGATCGTCGGGCATTAACACCCAGGGCTTGGTGGTCGACGCGGGAATGTCGACAAACTACTTTGACAGTGAACTGATTGAATCGCTGTTCGAGAACGGTAACAGCACGGACTAGTACCAGTCCCCAAACCGGTTGTGCCTGTTTTCTAGCCTACTCTGTTAGAGCGGTTTACTTTTTCACGTGGGCGAGCCAGGCCCCTGGAAGCCAGGAATAATCGGACGACACGCAATTGTCGCGGCCCCGAGCCAGCCTAATACGCTGTAAACTACGGCAATACGTTGCACGCTACTCTCAAGAGAAAACGCCTCGACGTACTTTCGTATTCATTCCCGCGTGCTGCTATGATTCGCAAGGCGATCGGATGTTAATCGCCAGCCCGATAATCAAACGGGTCGGCGATCGTCCGAAACCCAGAGGCAACAGTTGCTATTGCCAGTCTCAATCCGGCGAGCAAGTCATCCCCCACAGCGAATTATTGATCAACTCCTGAATCTTTTGGCGACACTGAGATCCGGAATCGGCCAACAACAATGGTAGACAAAGTCCAGCAAATCGTTTCTTCCAAAATTGCTGTGTCTGCTGTCGTCTTGGTGTTGCTGGGAATCACCGCTCGCGATTACGGCTTAACCATTGACGAGCCGATCTACATCGACTGCAACGAGCGACTAGTGGAGTGGCTGCAGGATTTTCATCGAATTGGAATCGCCGCCAATTTGACGCCGGAACGCTTGGCAGAGGGTTGGTACTACGGACGGCCTGAATGCAAAAGCCTTTCCTTTGTCAGTGTTATTTCGACAGCCGCATTTTTTTTGGGCGGTCAGCTCGACAGCCCGCTGGTCGCCTTCCGGTGGGGAAACCTATTTTTCTTCGCGCTGACATGTGGTTTTTTGTTCGAATGGGTTAGCCGCGTGCATTCCAAGCCGGCTGCCCTTGTCGCGCTCATCGCCTTGCTCGGCACTCCTCGAATTTTTGCCAACGCCAACTTGCTCAGTATCGACCCGCTGGTCGGATGCTTTTGGATCCTGTGCGCGCGACTGCTTACGACTCCAAACCAGGGATGGTCGCGGGCAATCCTCTTCGCCGTCCTCTGCGGAATCGGTATGACGACCAAGCCGACCTTCTGGTTTGCCTTGCCTGGTTGGTTTCTATTTGCGGTGCTCTTTCGGCGATGGGATCTCTGGCGATTCGCAGTCGCTGGGGTAATCGTCGCGCCGGTGACGTTCTTTTTGTTCTCGCCGATGTGGTGGAACGACCCCGTGGCTGGAATCGTGGGCTACGTCGATATGCTGCGCAACGATCCGGTCGGATGGAAGATCGACGCCTACTACCTTGGCGACATCTACCAGGCCGAAGGATTTCCTCCGCTGCCATGGCATGGGATCCCGGTGACTCTGTTGATCACGACACCTGTCTGGATCACATTGCTGGCGGGAATTGGATCACTCCGCTGGCTTCGCAGTCGCTCGAAGGACCATTCGGTCGCATTGTGGATCCTCGGAGCCATCACGCTACCCGCCATTTGTATGTTCCCGTCGACACCGGCACACGACGGAGTTCGACTGTATCTCACTTCTCTTTTTTTCGTCGCCATGCTCGCCGGCACGGGATTCGAATACTTGAGCCAGCGTTGGCTCAAAGCGAAATCATCAGCGATCGACGCTTCAACCGATCCCCAAATCCCGGATGCCGCGCGTCGTACACCAGCCGATTGTCTGCCGCTCAAGCCGAAGAACTGGCGGTCAATTGTCGCGGTGACGGCAACCGGAGTCGTCGCCCTGGCGTCAACGCGCCTGATCCACCCCTTGGAACTATCGTTTTACAATTCGCTGGTCGGTGGGCTCAACGGGGCTGCCAAATCTGTGGAACAGGACCGCTCGCTGCCGATTCAGGTGCGCCCAAGATTCGAAATCACATTCTGGTGGGATGCGCTCCATCCGCCGGTACTTCAGGAATTGCAGCAACATCTCCCTTCCGGGTCGCGGCTGTGGTTGTTCCCGGAACATTCGGGAATTGCAGAACTGCGACTATGGAAGCTGCTGCGCGACGACATCGAGATTGTCGGGCCCGAGAGCGCCGAGTTTGTCCTGATTTATGGCCGATTGGGACGCGTATTACAGGCGCAACCGCTCGACGATATGTTTCTTCGCCGCGAACCGGTATGGGAGTACCGGCACGACGATACACGCATATTAGCGCTGTTTCGCTGGCAATGATTCTGCGCGAATCGGTCCCGCCTGCGTGCCTGGGACCAATACCGTGCAATCCACCGGAGTTGCTTGACAACAAAATCATCGCCTGCTCAGAATGAATCTCGAAGAACCATACGCTTGTAATCAACCAAGGAGATTTGGCCATGAATCGACGCAGTCTTGTCGCGTTTGCGGCAATCGTCGTGCTTGTCTGTAGTTTGCCTGTGATCGGTGGTGCCCCTGTAAAAGTGACGACGGTTGCCCCTGTCGATGACCTCGTCGCAGAAGTTGACGCAAAGATTGCCATGCTGGAAGAGTACATCGCCAGCGATGAAGAACTGCAAGAAGCGGTTAAACGCAAGCAGCTTTCGCAAGCGGCCGGCGTGATTGCCTGTTTGGCACAAGCCGTCGTAGAGCATGACTCCCGAGCTGACGCCAAAATCGCGGCGGCCGAACTGCGAGACGCCGCAATTGCCCTGCGTGCAGCCAAAACGCTCGAGGCCGCACAAGCGGGACTTGCAAAGGTCAAGGAATCTCGTGAAGGTAAATCTTCCGGATCGAGCCAGGACGAACATGCATGGAACAAGCTGATCAGCCTGCATGACCTGATGGAGGAAGTCAATTCTCGCAACAGCAAGCTGCGTCGGTCTACCAGACGATCGCGCGACCCGAAAGTTGACAGCTTGAACGCCTCAACATTGGCAGTCCTGGCTTTGGTGATTCATGAGGATACTCACGAAGTCAAAGACGATTCAAAGATTCCGCAATGGCAGGAAATGTCGCTCGAGTTCCAAAAGGGAATGACGAATGTCGCCGAGTTGATGAAGAAAGAAGACTTCGATGCAGCCTACCCCGCATGGCGGGCGACGCAAGAAACATGCAATTCTTGCCATGAGGTCTTCAAAGAGGAGTAGTCGTCTCCACTAGAGCGGTCTACTTTTTCTCGTGGACGTCTCTGGCTCGCGGGAGCCAGCTATCATAGAACAAAACGCAACTGTCGCGGCCACAAGTCAGCGCAATACGCAGTAAGCGACAAACCATGGATTAAGTTCAGACAGCAACCGAGCCCCTCCGGTTGCTGTCTTTTTTCATGGCTTGGTTGATCCGTCCCTCGCTGGATGTAGTCCGGGCACTGTCAAAGCCGCGCCTCAACGGGGAACACTACTGCGCCTCGATGCAGTACAGCGCCTTGTAGGTTCGCAAAAAGATTTGACCGTTCGAGAACGCGGGTGTGGAATTGCATTCTTCACGCAACGGATTGCTCGAAATCAGCTTCAATTCGTTGGGATCGGGTTCAATCACATGAGTGGTCCCTTCTTGGTTGGTCACGTAGAGCAACCCACCAGCCAGGACCAAAGCCCCCCATTGATTCCCTCCTGGTAGCCGGGCTTCCCAAATGACCTCTCCGGTTGCGGCCTCGATGCATTGGGCCGTTCCGGGGCCGGCATTTGCAACGAACAGATGGTTGCCGATCAACACACCAGTCCCGATGCGTTGCGGGATCCGCTCCTCGGTTCGCCAAAGTCGGTTGGTATCGGTCACGTCACCCGAGCCTCCGGTCTTTAGCCCGATGGCCGGTCCATTGTATCCCCCCATGGCGATACATATCCCTTCGCCAACGACTGCCGAGGTATACACCAAGTCTCCTTTGGGACCGCTCAGACCTTCGCAGTACCAGATGATTTCTCCCGTATCGGGGTGATAAGCAACGACTCGCGTCGGCATGCTGCAAATCACCTGCGTATCGCCATCGATGTCAACAACCTGTGGGGTGCTCCAGGAGCCAACAAGGCGGCCGCTACGATCGTTTGTGCCACCGGGTTCGTCAGTTTTCCAAATCTCCTCGCCGTCCTCCAAACTGTACGCTGCGACAAACGATTCTTCGCCCGGCCCGAAATTCAGGATGACCTTGTCCTGAAACAGAATGGGTGAGGAACCGTATCCCCACATATGCCCGACACGGCCAAGTCGTTTCGACCAAATGACTTTGCCCTCGAAGTCGTAGCAGTGCAGTCCTGCCGAACCATGCCACACAACGACCCGAGTTCCGTCGGCGACGGGCGTTGACCCGCAATACGGATTCGTTTTGTGCGTCTCGGTGATCATGTCGATACCGACAGTACGCACCCAAAGTCGCTTGCCCGATTCCCGATCAAAGCAATAAAGGCCCCGTTGCCGGCCCTGGTTCGTCGCACATGTGACAAATACGCGCCCATTCGAGACGATCGGGCTGCTATTTGCCGGACTAGGCAATTCCTTTCGCCATTTGATGTTCTGCTGGGGCGCCCATTTGGCCGCGAATCCATTGCCGTCGGAAACGCCAGCCCCATCGGGCCCTCGAAATGCAGTCCAATCACCGGCGCACAAAGGTGCACACGCGCATCCGGTCATAATGGCCGTGAAATACAGGAATTGTCGCATTTGGCGACTCCTCACATACGACTCTCGAAAACTCGGTCCGAACCCATCCAATCTATTCGCATTCGGCCCAACTCGCAAGTTTCCCGGGTTTGGAAGTGATATTGTGACAATTTGCGACTCATTGATATCATCCGCGCCAGATCGGCGATCTCGTATTCGCTGGATTATGTCGAGTGAGTGACAACGAATGCCGCCCGTTAAACTGACCGATATCGAAGCCCATCGGATCTGTATCATTAAGCCCAGCGCATTGGGTGACGTCGTGCAGGCCTTGCCGCTGTTACCCGTCCTGCGCGCTCGTTTTCCGAAAGCCAGAATTTCCTGGGTGATCAATCGCGAGCTCGCCGAGTTATTGGTGGGGCACCCGGACCTCGATGAGCTACTCCCATTCGATCGTCGGGGACCGTGGGGCAACTGGCGCCAGCTGTACCGCGATCTGAAACGTCGCCGGTTCGATATCGCTTTCGACCTACAGGGGCTGTTTCGAACCGGCTTGATGACCGCAGCAACTCGTGCTCCCATTCGAATCGGCCTACAAACGGCCAGAGAGGGATCGCATTTGTTCTGCAACGCGATTATCTCTGGAACCGACCGCAGAGTTCCTGCACACAAGGTTTATTGGCGTGTCGCCGAAGAACTGGGATTGGGTGACGCTCCCAGGCGATCGCTGGTGGCTTTGGGAAGCGAAGAACAAGCCTGGGCTCGACAACGATTGGATAAGCTTCCGCGACCGTTGCTCGGCATCCACCCAGGCGCCCGTTGGACAACGAAACGCTGGCCCGTCGAAAACTTTGCCGTCGTAGCCGGAAAAGCGATGCGAAACCAAGGGCTCGCAGCTGTCCTTGTCGGTGGTCCGGCCGAACAGCCGGTGGCTGTCCAGTTGGAACACCTTCTTCATCGATTTGCCCCATCAAATCAGGTGGTGAATCTGACTGGCCAGACTTCGCTGAAACAACTGGCCGCTGTACTCGACCAAACCGATGTGCTTCTCACGAATGACTCAGGCCCGATGCACCTGGCCGCCGCGATGAAAACGCCGGTTGTTGGTGTGTTCACGTGCACGAACGCTGTGCGATCCGGTCCGGGTGGCGAGGAGCACGAACTCGTATCGACGCAGCTTTCGTGCGGAGGTAGCTACAAGAAACGTTGCCCGTACCGAGGTGCCAAGCACATGGCCTGCCTCGAGGAGTTATCAACCTCCCGCGTGTCAGCAGCGCTGGAGCGAATCATCGACCAGCAAGACCAATATCGACGGGCCGCTTAGAACAATACGGAGAAACACGGCCGCACTTCCCTATTTTGCTTGTTCAATATAGAATGCGTGGTCACTTTGAAAAGGCGTACGGCCTGGCAACCTGCGATCTGTTGGCTGCCAAGTTCATCGTTAACCCATAATCGAATCATTCAAGGACCGGCACCTGAGTTTGTGCTATCGTTCGAGTCATCAAGGAGTGAAACGTGACCCGATCAATTCAAGTCATTATTGCTGTTATCATCCTGTCACTCGCAGGCGTATCGCAAATTGAGGCCCAGGATGATCCGCCGACGGTAACCGTCATTCATCCAGGTGCTGAGGCCTTGCTCTCCGACTTAGAGTACGTCACAAAACTCGCCGGAGACCTCGGCCAAGAGCAATGGAAGAACATCGACGAACTGATGCGTGAGCAATTCCTGTTGGGAATTGACACGAACCAACCGATTCGGGTCGACATTCTGCTCGACCCCGGCGCCGTGCGTTATCGCCCGAATTTCCCCATTGCCGACCGCAAAGATTTCGAGACAAACCTCGACCTGTTCGGAATTACGGTCCGCCGGTCCGGCCGGGACTTTTACACGCTCGGCGAAGCATTCGAAGGCTTTATGCGTTATGTGCAGGACTATGCCTCGATTGCAGAACAAAAAGGGGACATTCCCGCTGGAATGCCCGGCCCCAAAGCCGCCATTGTGAAGCTCCTCGAAAAGAATTACGACC
>JANQRQ010000348.1 GCA_028284485.1 Planctomycetaceae bacterium
CAGTCAGCCCAATCGGGGGAATCGAATTCGGAATCGGGTCAATCCTCTGCCGATTCCCTGGCGCAATCTGCTGATAGCATGCAGCAGGCCGCCGATTCGTTGTCGCAAGCCGCCAACCAAATCCAATCCGGTTTGGGAAACGCTGCGGAAAGCAGCGATGCACAATCTTCGGAGTCATCCTCGGGAACAGGCTCTCCAGAAGGGGATAACAGTGGCAGCAGCGGAACGGTAGCAGGCGTGACCGATCAAATCCAGCCATTGGAAATCGAACTGGCCCGCATGCAGAGCCGCGAATGGGGCCAACTGCACGGACAATTGCGGACGGAAATCCTGCAATCGTCGCAGCGGCCGGCAACCGGCGTGTACGCGGAATTGATCAAACATTATTTCCGCCAGATCGCAGATGGACCGGCCGATTCTCCGACGCCGCAACAGACGAATCCTTGATCGCGAATATTAGTTGTATTGGTTTCTCATAACTCGCCGTTGAATCAAAGCATCCCAGCCAGACATAGCCTCTCGACGAATTCGAGGCCACTTTTGATCACAAAGAGAAACGAAACCGAATCGGTGTTCTGTACCGGAGTACGGCAACTCCAGGTACTCGCGTTCGTTTGCGTCTTCGTGTCGCTCGCAACACAACCGGCCCGGTGCGCTCCACGGACCAAACAGCAGCAACGAGTCGACGCCGCGATTGTCAAAGCGCTAGAGTTTCTCGCCGATCAGCAAGAGACGAATGGAGCCTGGAAGGTAAACTCCCTGGGCGAATCCACTGCCGCGACGTCACTGGCGGTCATGGCATTTATGGCGGCCGGTCATGTCCCCGCTGAGGGCCCATACGCCGATCATCTCGATCGGGGGATTGCCTGGGTGGTGGACCATCAGCAACCGGACGGCATGATCGTTCACAGAAAGAGCCATGGCCCGCTCTATAGCCATGGAATCAGCACGCTGATGTTGGCCGAAACCGTGGGAATGACACAGGAACCATTAGCAACACAAAGTCGCCAGGCGCTGGCACGCGCCGTTCACCTGATTCTGAAAGCACAGGATGTTCCCAAAGAGAAGCAACACGCGGGCGGTTGGCGATACCAACCGACCAGCCGAGACAGCGATTTGAGCGTTAGCGGTTGGCAGCTACTGGCGTTACGGGCAGCGAAGAATGTTGGTTGCGACGTACCGGCCCAACATATCGACCGAGCCGTCGCATACGTCAAAGCCTGTAGCACGGCTCCACAACCGCCGATTTCCGAAGGCGCCCGGGGTTTCGCCTACCAGCCGGGGGGGGATCCGACTCCCACGCGAACCGGGACGGGTATTTTGGCACTCGAAATCTGCGGAGCCCACCGCACTCCGGAAGCAATCGCTGGAGCGGAATACCTGCTCCAAAAACCGCTCAAAGCGACCGATCATTTCTTTTACTATGGCGCCTACTACTGCTGCGTGGGCATGTTCAAGGTCGGAGGGCACTACTGGGAGAACACCCGGGACCAAATTGTCGATATTCTGCTGGAAAAACAGTCTTCGGACGGCAGTTGGTCGGCAGCCTATGGTGGCGAACTCAGCGCCGGCGAAGTTTACACAACCTGTATGGCAGTCCTCGCTTTGGCGGTCGAGTACCAATACCTGCCAATCTACCAGAGGTAACGGATTCCAAATCGTCTCTCGCTTGAATTGTGACGCCCGTTGTCACAGAATCTGCCTATTGCGATGTATTCGCGATCGCCGGATCGAGACACGGCCAGGCCTTACAGGATTCCGTGAGGAGCAAATGTCTGGCCGTATTTAGACTTCTGTCGTTATCCGATTGCAATCTTTTCAGGACCGATTTTAAAGATATGTTGATCGACCAAGCCGAACAACTCAAAGATGAGTTCACCGATAAATACGTTGTCGTCGCGAACGGAGTACCGGAACTCAAACGGTTTGCCGGCCTGACCGGACTCGTCAAGACGGTCAATATGAACGGGCATGCATTGGTCGAGTTTAACGGCCCGGCTGATATCGGCTGGTATGATATCGAAACAAGCTACCTGACGGTGGTGGACAAACCGGTCGAGAAGTCCAAAGCGGCAGCGCCGGCGAAAGAGGCTGCCAAGGAAAAACCTGCTAAGAAGGCCGCTGCTTCGAAAGGGGCTAGCCCCCTCGAGTTGGCTCGACAGCAAGGGGCCGCGGGGGCTGGAGACAAACCAAAAGACAAGAAACCGGCGGCTGGCCTTTCTCCGCTGGAGTTAGCCCGCCAGCAGGGAGCCGCCCAGAGTGGTGGTGTTGCAGAATCAACCGCCCCAGCCAAAGCCGACGCGCCCAAACCGGCTGCAAAGGAGAAGCTCTCTCCATTGGAATTGGCACGTCAGCAAGGCGCTTTTAAAGGCGAAGGTCAATCGGCCGCCGCAGAACCAGAGTCAAAGCCTGCACCTGCCGAGAGCGGCGAAAAACTCTCGCCGCTGGAGTTGGCACGACAACAAGGGGCATTCAAGGGTGGCGACCAGGCGAATGCTGCAGAAGAAGAGACGGCCGGTGAGTCCGCCTCTGATGCAGCATCTCCCGAGAAGAAGGAAACACCGACAACCGGGCCTGATGGTCAGCCGTTGTCGATCATCGAATTGGCTCGACTGCAGGGTCCATTCAAAGGATAGATTCCCTTTTCTCTCCGGGCGGACGTTTACGAGCCCGCATCCCTCGGGAATTCGCCGTTGAGTGGCGGCTCGGGCAGCTTTGCCGCATCCGCCAGCGAGAAGCGACTCAATCTCGCCGGCAAACGCCGATTCTGTCATTGGACGCGAATCGGCAAAAAACGACTGTAAAACCGTCGAGTTTGACCACGAATCGGTTTGCACTTGGTCGTTTTTCCAGCCGCCATTAGAATCTGAATCGAATCAATAGCATGACTCATCTAGCCTTACGAAGAGTCGGAACAAAACGAATCCGGCATTTATAACCATCGAGTTTGTCGAGAAATCGAACCAAAACGAAAACTCCCCAGAACCCCTTAGAGACCCGAGAGCCAAACGTGCGCGTTGCCTACCTCGATTGTTCTACCGGTATCAGCGGTGACATGACACTCGCTGCCCTGATTGACGTCGGAATCGACCCTGGCCTCATCAAACGGGGAATCGAGGCGCTCAACATTCCGGGTGTGGAACTCGACGTGACTTCCGTGATCAAAGGGGGATTCCGGGCCACGTATGTTCGTGTCAATCACCCCGAACAACACGCGCATCGGCATCTCTCAGATATTCTTTCGATGATCGATGGCGCCGCCCAGATCACTCCTTCTCAAAAGGATTTGGCTCGGCGCATCTTTTCGGCGGTTGCCGGAGCGGAAGCACGTGTTCACGGCTCGACGATCGACAAGGTTCACTTTCACGAAGTCGGAGCTGTCGATTCCATTGTCGACATCGTCGGCGCTGCCATTGGATTCGATCTGCTGGGTGCCGACCAGATCCTCTGCAGTCCGATACCGACCGGACGCGGTCAAATTCATATCGATCACGGGATTTGCACAGTACCGGCGCCGGGGACAGCCGAACTACTGGTGGGCATCCCCTTGGTTGATGTCCCCATCGAAGCAGAACTAACCACGCCGACAGGTGCAGCTATTGTCAAAACTGTTGTCGACCGCTTTTCCCATTTGCCGGAGATGACGATTGATAAAGTCGGCTACGGAGCGGGAACGATGGATTTCCCCTCTCGGGCCAACCTGTTGCGGATGTTTGTCGGGACAACTTCGGAGTCATCGGAGTCCGACCGCATTTACGTCTTAGAGACCAATCTGGACGATGTGTCGGCAGAAATTGTGGGCCACACAAAACAACTTCTTCTCAAAGCGGGCGCTCTCGATGTTTACAGCACGCCGGTCCACATGAAGAAGGATCGCCCCGGGATAGTGCTCACCGTGATTTGTCGCCAGGACGATCGCGAACAGTTGGAATCGATCCTTTTCGACGAAACAGCAACGTTCGGTATTCGCCGCTCGATTGTGGAACGTTCGAAACGATCAAGGCAAATGCACGCTGTCGAGACTCCATGGGGCGAAGTCCAAGGCAAGCTGGGATGGCACGGCCATGGACGTCCCGTCTTTTCCCCGGAATTCGACGATTGTGCTCGCGTCGCCTCCGAAGCAGGGCTGACCGTCCGGGAGGTCTTCCGAGCGGCCAACAGTGCCTTCGAAGCTGAGGCGAGCAAATTGTCTTCACCGCAGCCGACGATCACCCCTGGCGCGACACACCACAGCCATGATGATTCGCATTCACACGACCACGATCATGATCACCGGCACGATCACGACCATGACCACCACCATTGAGGAATCACGTAATCGAACGACATACCATTCCTCATTCTTGTGCAATTGGAAGTCGTGCCCTCGGTAATTCATATTCGCCTAAAGTAAAAACTCACGAGTTGGACTGAAGATCCCGGAACTTGGTACAGCTTCGCCCGGCCGCGTCACAGAAAAAAACTTGAGAAAGGCGACGTCGCAGTTGCAAACTGTCATTTGACTCGCCGTCTTTCCGTCGACCAGCAGACAAGGAAGTCTCATGTTGTTGGCACAAGCACTCACCGGACCACAAATCATCTTGATGGGTCTGTCGCTTTTGGTAACGGCCTTTGTCGTTCGCCGAACGATCAAACGATCACAGCAGTCGAGAATCTCGAATCGCAGATCACAGCCCGAAACCGGTCGTGCGCCACAAGCAGTAACACGGCATTCTGATCCCGTTCAGGCAGACCGCGTGCGTGATCTCGAGATCCGACTGCACGACTACGGCCGCGAAATCGAAGGGCGTGTCCAAACGACACTTGCCGTCTTGGACCAACTATTGGCATCGGCGGAGATCGAAAGCCAACGATTGGAAAAACTTGTCGACGATGCGGGATCACTTACGAAATCCCGTCATCGGCGGCCAACGACCGAAAGCGGCGATTCCGCACCAAGGACGACGACATCCTCGAATTCAGATGGGATACGAAAAGAATTCGCCCATCCAGAACAAGACCGGGATGTTCACAACCGGCGGATGATTCGTCATTTGTTCGATGCGGGATTCTCGATCGACGATATCGCGGTTGCATTTAATCAATCACAGACTCAAATCCGCTTGGCATTAGACGAAGCCGATCCGGACCAGAAAACCGACGCCGCGTAAAGCATTCGGGGTCGCCCGCACAGTGGCTTGTCGGTCGGCAGCGATCATTTTGGGGAACGCGAGCTGGTAAAGTTCACTATTCGAGAACTTCGATCGACGCACCGCGATTTTGGGGAGCTGCGACGTGAAACGTGCAGTCATCCCACTCGGGGTCGTCCTCGAACGACATTTTCAATCGGTCCGCCTGTTGCGAATCCCGACAGAGCGCAAAGATCGTTGGACCCCACGAAGACTGGCCGACGCCTTCGATTCCACGGATCCGCAATTCTGCCACGAGCTGCGCCATCTGGTCGTGTGCGTATACTCCCGACTGAACAGATGAGAAATACCGGCCGACGGTCTCGCCGAACTCGAATATTGCTCGGCTACATTGTTCGAAATCCTCCTCGACAATCGCCGGTGCAAGTTCGCGAACAAGAATTCCACATAGCGTATCGGTCATCTCGACGGGGGTACGGCTCAGTCGTTCGAATGCGGCCGATTCCTGCTGCCCGTGAATTCCTTCAGCCGAACGCGGCCTCGCCAACAGCAAACGCCATGGGGCGGGAAATTCGTGTCGTGCGATGATGCAACCGAGCGACACGGCATGAGCTTTTCCCGCATCAATCAGAAATCCGCCCCTTTGAAATCCGTGGATTCCAAGTGCCGATCGGCGACCGCGAGCCACTCGATCGACAAGTTGCTGCAAATCGACTTCGCCCTCTGCAGCCAAAATGGCCAGCGCACGTGCCAAAGCCAGCGCCATTTGTGTTCCGGACCCCAAACCACAATGGCGAGGAACCGCCGACTCGATCTGCACATGACAAGGCGGCGGACAAAAGTCTTTTGGGCACCGCTCGCGATAATACGACAGTAACTCGAGTACGCGATCCCGCTGATGTTTGCATCCGTCGACGACGTCCTCCCGGTGCGGACCAACGATCAACGTCGTGCCCGGCGATTCGATCATCAGACCGGCGCCGCCGAACATCCGACCGGTTTCAGGCTTATGGGCCAGCAGGCCGAAATGCAGACGTGCTCCGGTTGTCACTCGGACTTGGGTCATCGGTTTTCAGAGCACTCCGCAACATATTCGAACAAAAGCGAAAACGCCAGCGTCTCCTGCGAACCGGCTGTTTTTCCAACGATGACTTTCAACCGATCAAACTCGTCGAGAATTTCATTCGGCGGCAACAGGTGTACCCGGCTAGCCAGAATGGCGGCCTCAATGACGGCATGCTTCGCACGATTGAAGCCGAAGAAATCTCGGCGTCGACCGGAATGGACCACTTCAGCCAGCATGTTGGTACGGTCTTCAGTGTCGTCAACCTCGACGATTCGAAACTCGTACCATCGACAGGTCGCTTCCAACACGCGGCCTTCAATTCTCTCGGCTGGAAAAGTTGCAGGCGGCTCGTCAAAACCATCGATGACCGACTTGGCTATCAAAAGAACATCGTCCGTCACGTGAAATACGCCATTGGGACGCTGTTTGAGATTCTGGTACGTGGTCGACGACTTGAACGGTCGAAAACGGAACGTGGCCATCGACGAATCAACAATCGGCCCCATCGGAGCAATGTTCAATTCGCCTGTAGCGCTCAGACTGGTCACAATACCTTCGAGAATCATGGCGTTGGTCGAAGAAGCCTCAAAAGAATTCAGCCCAATGAATTCACTATGAATCGGACTTTTGCAGATTAGCAAATCTGCGGGCGGGCTGCGCGGTCGTCAGAGACTTTCGCGAACAGATCGGCTCGAGCGTGCCCGAAATTCATATGGCGACTTTCAAGTTCTTTTCTTCGCGGCGACGAGTCAGCGTAATACGCTGTAGAGATTCGCGCATTTCGGGCAAGCGGCAGCGCAAACTTCGCCTCATCGCGAGTCGGCGACTGGCCATCCGCTGCAGAGAAAAGAGCCGCTAACGCGAAAGGCCGATATAGAAGCTGAAGACCCGTGTATCGTCGAACGGCTGCTTCGTGAGTGGAACGGCCCAGTCCAACGCAATGGGTGCAGGACCCATCGCCGGAATTGTCAGCCGCAATCCTGCACCGGCAGTCACGCGAAATTGATCGAGACTGACGCTGTTTTCCACCGTACCGAAATCGGTGAAGGCGACCATCTGAATGTTTTCGTCGGCGGTCAGCGGCATCTGATACTGCACACTGCCCAACATCATCCAACGTCCGCCGATCTGCACACCGAACTGTTGTGGGCTGACGCCGCGAAATTCAAAGCCACGAAACGACTGGTATCCGCCTGCGAAATATCTTTCAAAGATGGGTGTTTGCGAATCAGTCCAGCCGACTTGCCCGAATACCGACAGAATGTGTTTCCCGGCATCGTCCGGCCGTCGGTAGATCGTGAAATATTGACTGGCTTCCGCTTCCAATCGAGGATAAACGAAATCACCAAATGCCTGTTCCCCGCTCAGTTGGACAAAATGCCCCTCGGACGGAAGAAACGGAGCATCACGCGTGTCGTGTGCAGCCGAAAGTCGAAACGCTGACAGGTAATTATTCCCGACAGACGCAGCCAGAATCGGCGGCGTCGGAAAATCCGGGTTCGACAATTCGACCGATTCCAAACGCAACGCACCGGTCACAGAGATCTCACGAGTAATCTGTCTTCCGAGGCTAATTCGCCCACCAAGGCGGTCCTCATCCCAATCGGGATAAAATCGATTGAAATAAAAGCCGCTCAATCCCAGGCTGTAATCGGTATCGAGAAAGTAGGGATCCGACCAGTTGATCAGATAGCGGCTAACGATGTCGCCCGGAATCGCCTCGATACGAAATCGTTGCCCACCCCCGCGCCAAGCGGTTCCGTTCACAAAATCTTGAAAACTTGTAGGCGGCCGCAAGATATCAAAGTTGTTTTCTTCCAAAACGATTGATCCAACGACACCGGCGTCGCTGTTGACACCCACGCCAAACATCAACCGGCCAGTTCGGGCTTCGTTGACGTAAAAATCGAGATCGACTTCTCCCGGCGGCGCCTGCAACGCCCGGCCAAAGGGATCCCCTTGGGGGTTGTTTTGGTAAATGGGGTTGGGCGGCTGCGGTACCGAGCCGTCGAAGCTCTGGCCTCGAAACACGTTGTCGGCTAGCTGAACTTCATCTTCATAGACGGGTGAAATCTGCACACGCGGCCCGAGTTGAGGGCCGCGTTCGAAGATCTGCTGCCCGCCGAGTAGAGTTTCGCTGCGCTTGATCATATTCGGATCGGCCAGGGCACCCGGCTCGACAAGGATGCGGTTGAGAACAACCGATTCTTTCGTGTGAGGGTTATCCCCCAGAATATGAACGTTGATTCGCCCAATCTCGTAAACGCGGTCTTCGTCGATTTGAAACACGAGGTCAATCACACCCGGTCGACTCTGAAATCGCCGGTCCACATCAACCTTTGCAAACAATCGACCCAATCCACCGTACTTGTCCTGAATGAACTCGACGTCTTCCAGCAAGCGATTGGCACTGAAATAGTCGCCCGCCTTGATTTTGAAGCGTTGTTTCAACTCCGCTTCGGAAAAAATCTGATTTCCATGCAATTCAATACCGCCAACGGAGTATCGCATTCCCTCTTCAACGAAATACTCGATGTCGACGTAGGTCACGCCACGATTGATTGGATGGTAACGAGCCTCGGTGAGCGACACGCGATGGTCGAATTTCGTATCGAAATAGCCGAGCGACTCGTAGTATTGCTTAAGGGCTCCGATGTCTCCGTGAATGGTTTCCGGATCATACTTGCCCCCTAAGAATGCCAACCCCAAAATGGCGCGCTTCGTTTGGAGCCGTGTGCGGAGCACGCCATCGGAAAAAGCTTCGTTGCCCGAAAACTTCACCCGACGAACGACGACCTTGTTGCCTTCGTTGATGTCGAAGATCACTTCGCGGTCATCTTTCGAATTGCCCTTAACAAGTGAGACTTTGGCGAATGTATACCCCTTACGCTTGTACTCCGCTTCAATCCGTCGAACCGATTCCCGGTTCGCGCTCACGTCGTAGGCGCCACCCACCCTTAGGCCAGTCAATTCCTCAAGATACTTCGTTTTGAGCTTCTTATTCCCGCGGTACTCGACATGCTGAATCATCGGCCGTTCGGTGACGTGAAACACCAGAATGACACCATTGGCAGTCGGGCGCGTACTTGACCGGACACTGACAAACCACCGAGTCGCATACAGACTTTTGATGTCTTCTTTGACTTGATGGGTCGAAATCGGTCTGCCCGTCTGCGACCGGATTCGCTCGAGAATCGCATCGGCCTGGATCGTCCGGTTTCCCTCAATCTCGATTCCAATCAACGGAACGTCGAATGCGGCATCAGTTTCATCGGGAAGCGCCGAGAATTCCTGGCCTAATGAGATCAGCGGAAAAATCGTGCATGCCGCGACCACCAACCCCATTCCCAGGAGCCGCGCGACGACACGCAAACGAATGCCAGCGCTCCCCGGACAAGAGCCGCTGGGGACATTATTCATAGGGTAATTCTCACGGTGAGATGATCGAGGAGACGAAAGATATGCTGAGTCGCAAGATGAAGGGTGCGTACAAATAGCGGAATCGTTCAACTGAGGCAAGGCGTCTTCAGATAATCCGTCGCCATCAATTCAATGATTCACCCGGTATGAGGGACGATATCTGCCAAATCTGCCGAAATTGTCGCAACTCCATGCTCAGCGGCGGGCACACCCCCAAACCCGCGCGGAGTGCCGCCACCAAATGCGACAGTTCGCATAGTCTGACGAGGCGCGAGTATTAGACCACGACTTGTTAAGATAGGCCGATTGGATAGAACTAAAACCGATCAACCTTGCTGAGATCCGATACATACCGGAAGTTCGAATCCGATATCGCACACAAATCATTGGACGTCGGCATTCGACGTGCAGAATGGCACGTGAGAATCAATCGTCGGATGACACCAATTAACCGCGTGCCTGCTGCCAGAGACAGTCTGACAGGGAAACGGCCTCACCACGTCCCAGAACGCCGCCCTCCGTATCGGCAGGCGATCGGATTCCTAAGGCATGGTTGGGAAGGTTGAGATGGCACGCAACGCATTTGAGCGTCACCGACTGAGCCTTGGGCATCATGGTTCCCGAATGGCAATGCACACACGACGCCACTAATTGGCTAGCCGAATGCTCCTGCCTCACCGGAAGGACAGTTGAGCCTTGATGCAACCAATGGCAATTCTCGATGTTGGACGCGGCCCTACCGCTGAACTCATCGCTTTCATTTTCGAACCAGGCCCCGCCAAGTCCGTACGCGATGAGCGCACCGACAAACATGGCAGCGGCATAGCGCAAAGCGGCCAATCGCGAGTGGCTTCGCCTTTTCGAACTGCGAACGCGATACATCAATTGTTTTGCGTTCTGTTCCGCAATCTGCACGGAATCGGGCGATAGCCAAGGCGAATCGGCATACGAACGGGAAACATGTTCCGCGTTCGACGATGTCGGCTCCGGCGAACCCGATGATTCCTCACTCTCGCTGAACGCCGAAATTGCCGGGGACAGGATCTCCTGCATTTGTCGGCATCGTGCACATCGAACCAAATGCTGCTGCAATTCCGATCGGTCTGACAACGCCAGATCGGTCATTTGATCGAAGGCTTGATCGCAATTCATAACAAATCCTCGTCTGCATCTCGCAACATTTGCGCCAAGGAAATCAATCCATTTCGGACCCGCATTTTGGCTCCGTTTAGACTGCAATCCATCGTTTCAGCAATCTCACTAAACTTTAGGCCACCGTAAAACCGCAACCGTAATGCATCGGCTTGGACTTGAGGCAACCGATCCAAGTACTGAGCAATCTGCTCCTGTCTCTCGGCCTGCAATACAGCCCTGATGGCGGATTCACCTGACACAGGTTCCGGCACCTTGCTTGATCGCCCATCCTGCAAATCCGATCCCATAGCGATGTCGGGCCGACTTGTTCTTTTTTTGTGGTCGCGACGGCAAAGGTTGAGCAGAATCGTCCACAGCCAGGTTCGGAAAGCAAATTCGGGATTATAGGTATCGCGGGCGGCAAACGCCGCCAGAAACGTCTCCTGAACGAGATCTTCAGCTCGCGATTGATCGGCTAACTTACTGCGGGCGACCCGCAGCAGCGCATCCCGGTAGCGCACGACAAGCGTTTCGAACAGTTCAAACTGCCCGTTGCAAACGCACTCCATAATTTGAGCATCGTCGTTATCCACGCTGAATCTCGTCATCCAGCCCACAATCGGGTTTTCCACAGCCGTTTATCGTAGCATCGGATCATGGCGTCAACTAGATCGCATCAGCCAAATAATGCCGCTGACTCTTGTGCCGTTGTAAAGCAGTGACTCACGACATCGATCAGAATCAATCGCGGGAACTGCTCTCGACTGAGAATTTGCAGCTATTGAATTTGCTGACCGATCTCGAAAATGGCTGCCGTATCGAGAATATGATCGTTCGAATCGAACAGACGTTGAAGAGCCAGTTTATGGATCTTCATTTTCATTCCCCCAACACCCAACGCACCGTGGCACACGACACCATCACGCTCGGTCCCCTTGTCGGTTAATTCGACCCCCGCGATTCCTGCCGGTGGGACGGCATTCAAATCGACGGCCACTCGCAATTCATTCAGCTCTTTCACCAATTCCTCGGGAATCAGCTCACAACCTGCGGCACCGGCGGCAACAATAAGTTGCGAGCCGCGACAAGCTTCAAGAATTTCCGACTCTGTCGCAGTTTGTGCGGCGGTGAGGCTTCCGGTTTTGACGCTGGATTCGACCGCTTGGCAAACGTCCTTGGCACGCTGCATTGATCGGGAGCCGACGCGGACACTCGCGTCCAATGAAGCCAGCAGTTGCGCAACCCGATGGCCGACCGGTCCAGTGCCTCCCAAAACGGTGGCCGTCACCTGCGACAGGTCGATATGTTTTTGTGCCGCCAAGACAGCGGCAGCGGCCGTCGTGTTGGACCCATTCGAGTCCATCATCACTGAGTTCCGGATCGGACCGAAAAAGGTTTTTGTAACGCGTGAAAGCAGTTCCTCGCCGGCCGTCACATCAGACCCACCGACGAAAAACGCGGTGTGCTTGAGGTCGCCCGGCCCACGGGTGAACATCGCCCCATGAACGAGCGGTTCGACATTCTCGGCGTTGACCCCGCCGTAGCTGAAAAGTACATCAACTCCAGCGTCGATGGCCACGACGCGGTCAAAGCTGCTGGGATGCGTATCTGTGTCGAGCTGAATCAGGATCTTCTTCATGAAATCGATCCCTATGTGAAAAATGCCCTCGCCAAATCAGCGAGGGCATCAATTGACCGAAATCGTTCCGCGTCGTTCCTTCAATCGACCCCTTGGGCAAACGGATGCGACGCTTCCGCCTTTTTCGACAGCATTTCGTCCGCGCTGGGCTCGTCTTTCATCGCGCGTTCGATCGACAGCTTGGTTGCTTCGTAGTTGTATTCAAAGATCTTCTTATCGTCGTCCGCTTCCCAGTGGATGAATACCCCACAAACAATAACCAAATTATCGCATTGATCTTTGGGAATCACTCCAGCTTCCACGCAGTCAGCTACGGCTTTGGCAACCGCGTACTGGGCCGGCCCGAACATTTGCAC
This sequence comes from Planctomycetaceae bacterium, assembly GCA_028284485.1. Lineage (GTDB taxonomy): Bacteria > Planctomycetota > Planctomycetia > Planctomycetales > Planctomycetaceae > JANQRQ01. Next base: position 12,745 of record JANQRQ010000348.1, read on the forward strand.
GGCTTGCTTGGCCCCTTTGATCGTCACCTTGGTGACCATCACCGTCGCCGGCTTGACTGCGAGGTTCGGTGTCAAAACGGCCAACAGGTTGCTGTGCCCCTGCTTTTGATCGGCCAAAGCGTTGGCGAACGCCACACCGACCGGCCCGTCTTTATCTCCGATCAACAGATCAATATGGGCAACTTCATTGCCGTCACCAGCCAGCGCTTCTCCGATATGCATCGCCATGTTTTTTCTCTCCTCAACGTGGTGCAGCGACTCGTACGAATCCCGGTAGTTTGGCAGGCGGCTCGATCGTCGTTCACCGAGGCGCTACGCCGGTACGGGTTCACAAATTCCCGGTAAGGCACTTAGATATCAATTCGACGCCTCGAATTCCAGCAACATTCCCTTGATTTCTGGAAGGGGACTCAAGTCGTTACCTAGGTCTGCGTTCTCGGTGATAAACAGAATGCTCGTCCATCGGCGAAAATTCGCCGCCGTTCGACTACGATGTGGTCGCTTGATCGCGCCCATGCGACTGCGCCGGAAAAAACTGATGTCTGCGGCAAAACCCATCCTGATCGTCGGTGCCAGCACGCGCGCCGCCGCGCAATCCGCGTATCGCGCCGGATATTCACCAATCTGCGC
>JANQRQ010000024.1 GCA_028284485.1 Planctomycetaceae bacterium
TGTTGCTTAAGGCCGAGCCACTCGACGTGTCAGGCACGCGTTTTCGAGCACAGTGCGATTTCGAACACGGTGCAATTCCGAACACGGTGCAATTCCGAACACGGTGCAAAGCGATACTTTCAGGGTTATGAGAGCCCCTCCCGTCATTCGACGCCTGGAGGGGTGTTTCGTTTTCGGGCCTTGGCGAGTGTATTTCGTTCATCATTCCAAATCGGTGAGAGCGCAATGAAACTCAATGACGTGGCAACAAGCGCCGTGATAACGCTTGACCCAGCGGACTCTATTGACAGAGCCACCTCCTTAATGGAAGAGCATGGCATTCACCATTTGCCGGTCGTCGACGAAGGAGATGCTCCGATCGGCATGGTGTCCGATCGAGACCTTCTTTCAGCGGCGGGATGGCTTTCCGACCGAGACCGCGTTGATCCTCATGACGGAACAGTCATCGGCCCGCGTGTGGTAAAGGAGATCATGTCGACACCGGTCCGCACCTTGGATCCGCTCGATTCAATCGAAGCGGGAGCCGAGGTCATGTTGAATGAAACGATCGGTGCGATTGCTTTGGTTTCCGATGGTCGTATGGAAGGCCTCGTAACAGAATCAGACTTTATGAAGTGCTTCACAGACGACCGGTCTCTCGGCATGAGTTCGGCGTGGCGTTTCCAGAAGGTGGCCGACCATATGTCCGCGGAAGTGTTTACGTTGCAACCCAACGACGCCACATTTGCAGCAGCGCGGCTGATGCGTGAAGAACGAATTCGCCACTTGCCGGTCACTCAGGACGAGCGATTGGTAGGAATTGTCTCGGATCGCGACGTTCGTAAAGCGGTGTTTCAGGAGTTGGTCGAGAGCCAACAAGATGATGAGAGTAGTCGGCGGATCAATTTAAGAGACATTATGAGCCGCCGAATCGAAACGGTGAGCCTATCCACAACACTGGCAGATGCGGCGGATCGGATGATGGACGCCACAGTGAGTGCCTTGCCGATCGTTGAGCAGCAAAACCTTCGGGGAATCATAACCGAAACAGATTTGCTGAAGGCGTTTGTGGCAGCGTTCAGGAGTTGAACAGCCCAGCCGCAAGCGGCAATCGAATCTTAAACCAGAACGCACTCGAACTGCCAAAGGCAGGCTTGGAACAATCAATACGCGAGGCCAACGAGGAACTCACGAGATTCAACTCCTCGAGTGTCATTCCAAGTGTCGAAGAAACGCGTCTGAAGCTGAGGCAATTAGCCCGCGATCTCGATGCGCTGTAAGCCGAACTCTGCAATTCCGTGGAATTGCAGAATCGCATCGGTGTGTTGGAGCGGTAGACCGAGTTGACGAACAAGTCCAACAGACAGCAGAGAATCGATGATGCGCGGCTTGGGGAATCGTCGCTCGCCAGCCTCCGCAACTTTGAAGGCAGCTGCTTTCGCGTTCGATGCAATCGTCAGCAGTTGCCGCAAGAATGCGGACACATTCAATCGCCTTCATCTTTCCCTGAAAACGGTCATCCTGGTTCTCGAGGGTAGCCAGACGTGGTCGCGCGGCTATAAACTCTTGCCGACCGGGCCATTCGCTGCAGTGATATCGATGACAATCCGTTTTCATCTAAGGCCTTGAGCCGATTACTGATTTCTTATGGGACAGCTTGTTTATGACGCACGGCTAGCAACGACGCTTGTAGTGGACGGAAGTTCACTTAGTGTAAGCGATGTGTTTGACTGCGCCTCCAAACGTCGTGATGTCGAACTGTGCGAGGCCGCAGAGACTCTGCAGCATCTGGAAGCTTCCCGGCACATCGTCAGCGAAGCCGTTGAAGACGGTCTGGAGATTTACGGCGTCACGACGGGGTTTGGCAGCATGGCCGATGTTGCCGTCCCGGGAGGTCTGGCGGCTGAATCACAAAATAACCTCTTATCTTTCCTCGCGACATCGGCAGGGCGGCCGATTGATCGACGTCACGTTCGCGCGGCGATGCTGTTGCGAGCCAACATGCTGATGAGGGGACATTCGGGGATTCGGCTCGAACTGATCGAGCGGCTTGTCCGGTTCCTGCAGGCCGATGCGACTCCGGTCGTCAATGACTTGGGGTCGATCGGAGCCAGCGGTGACTTGGTACCACTTTCCACAGTCGCGCGTGCCATTACCGGACAAACAGAATTCTGCCGCGTCGAAATGGAAGGAGAACTGGTTGACAATCAGACAGCATTGAGCCGTTTGGGTCTGGAACCAATCGAACTGCAGCCGAAGGAAGGCCTTGCCCTCATTAATGGGACTTCATTCTCCTCGGCGATTGCGTCGAACGCATCACACCAGGCGAGGAGTCTGCTCGCCATATGCCTTGTGACAAATTCGATGATGCTCAGGGCTCTGAACGCTCAAAAGGATGCGTTCGACCCTCTGGTCCACTCCCAAAAACCGCATCGTGGACAGGCCTGGGTGGCGGAAACGATTCGTCGTCTCTTGTTCCATGCAGACGTGAAACATCGTTCCGAAAACGGGCACGTTCAGGACAGGTATTCTCTCCGTTGTCTGCCACAGTATCTCGGTCCGTCAGTCGAGGCACTTTCGCGAGTGATTCAGACTGTCGAGACCGAAATGAACGGGATTTCCGACAATCCGTTCATTGACCCGGCAAGTGGACGATTTATCCAGAACGGGAATTTCCTTGGCCAATATATCGCAGTGGCGATGGACGAGTTGAGATCACAGCTCGGACTGATGGCCAAACATCTGGATGTTCAGATCGCCCAACTCGTGTCGCCTGAGTTCAATCTGGGCCTGCCCGCTTCTCTGCGCGGAAACGACGAGACGATTTACAACATGGGGTTGAAAGGGCTCCAGATCACTGGCAACTCGATCATGCCGCTACTGACCTACTACGGAAACCCGCTCGTCAGTCATTATCCGACTCACGCCGAGCAATTCAATCAGAACGTGAATGGATTGAGTTGGGGATCGGCGAACCTGGCGTGGCAGTCGGTCGAACTATTCCAGATCTACACTGCAATCTCGCTGATCTTTGCAGTGCAAGCTCTCGATCTGCGGTCGAAGGCGTTTCTTGGACACTGCGATGGGCGAGTCCTGCTCGGGGACGAGCCCTGCGCGTTGTATGAATCCGTTTACGAGACGCTCGATGTGCTTACGGGTGAACAGAGACCGTTACTGTTCAATGATCGCGACCAGTGGATAGAAGAACAATTGTCTCGGTTGACGGCCAATATTCGTAGCAGTGGTTCGATCGTCGAGGCAGTGCAACCGACTTTGGATTCTTGGAAAGCATTTCACGCTGAAAACTGAACCCTCAGAGAAACCGTTCGCGCTTCATGAATGTCTGTGAGCACCTAACGATTCCCGCCCGCCTCTTTCCCGAACGCGTTGCGATTCGGTTTGAAGGGCAAAGTCTTTCGTACCAGCGACTCGATCAGCTTTCGATCGCAGCCACTGAACATCTCGCTGCCGCCGGTGTCGAACAAGGTGATCGCGTGGCGATCATGTTGCCCAATATCCCAGCGTTTGCCGTATGGTACTATGCCGCACTGAGATTTGGTGCGATCGTTGTTTCCATCAGCACGAGACTCGTACCCGATGAAGTCTTGTATCTGCTGGATGATTGCGATTGCCGCACTCTGGTCACCAACGACGAAATAAAGCTTTCTTTAGACGAGGCTCTGTCGCAGCGTCAAAACAAGATGCTGGTTGCGTCCCGAATGGGGGACTGTTGTGATGGCACGGAATTGACGGTCGATTCCACGGCAATGTCCCGTTGGGTCGATACGAGCCCAGATGATCCCGCGTTGGTTCTCTACACCTCTGGCACGACCGGGTTCGCGAAAGGGGCAACGCTTTCACACCAGAATGTCCGCGCGACGGTTCATGCATTCAATCATCTGTGCCACATGCAGTTGCACGATCGAATTCTGCTCGCCGTCCCGTTGTTTCACTGCTACGGACAGAACGCCTTGCTGAACTCTGGTCTGAACGTCGGTGCGACCCTCATTTTGCAGGACGGTTTCGATTTGCAAGAATCCCGCCGGTTAATCTCTGAGGAAAGTATCACTCAACTATATTGTGTGCCGACAACGTTTCGCCTATTGGAAGAATACTGCGCGCCTGGCGATCTCGAGTCGGTCAATTACTGCTTCTCTGCTGCCGCGACGCTGCCAATTCAAGTCAGTCAGCGCTGGCAGGAGAAATTCGGTATGCCGATTCATGAAGGGTACGGACTAACCGAGACCTCGCCGTTCGCGAGCTACAATCACCAATTGAAGTACGTGCCCGGTTCGATTGGTATGCCGGTCGACCTTGTAGAAATGAAGATCGTCGATCCGGAAACAGGTAGCCCCTGTCCTCCGGGGAAACTGGGCGAAATCATCATTCGTGGGCCGAACGTCATGCTCGGCTACTGGAATCGGCCCGAGGCCACGCAAGAAGCCATCCGTGATGGCTGGTTCCACTCTGGAGACATTGGACGTATTGATGAGGACGGTTACTTTTATATCGTCGACCGGGTCAAAGACATGATTTCTGTGGGAGGAATTAAAGTCTTCCCAGCAGAGGTCGAGCGTGTTCTCCTCGACCATGAATCAGTTGCCGAAGTGGCAGTGGTGGGTGTCCCTGACGACATTCTGGGCGAAACGGTCGCGGCTTTGATTGTCAAGACGACAGCAGACTCGACTATTCAGGCAAGCAGCGACGACGTCCAGGCCGAATCGATCACTCGATTCGCTCGCGAGCATCTGGCGGACTACAAAGTTCCGCAGCGAGTATGCTTCCTTGAAGAACTCCCCAGGAATCCGGCCGGAAAGGTATTGAAAACGGTTCTGCGCAAACGTTTGGTCGACGAAGCCGTCGAAGCGCCCGCGCGAGAAACCTCGCAAACTTCGGGAAGTCACAACGTCTCCACCGAATCGACAACACTTGCCAGCCCGCTGGCGAACCGTCTCGCTGGTTTACACAGCAGTGCAAGACTAGCCGCCGTATCGGAATACCTGCAAACTGAAGTCCAGCAGATTCTCGGGCAGAACGAGCTTCCGGATACCGAATCGCGGTTCATCGAAACCGGGATGGACTCGCTGATGATCGTCGAACTGCACGAACGATTGCAGAAGCAGGTCGGCGATCAGATCGAATTACCCGTCACCTTGATGTTCGATTATCCGCGCATTATCGACCTCGCCGGATTCCTGGATCAATCTCTTACCACCAAGTCGGCGGACGATCAATCTGATCAAGTTCCGTATGAATCAAACCAGCCAATCACCACGACAGAGTCGCAGGCCAGCCTTCAGACGCAAGTCGAATCGCTAAGTGAAAAAGAGGCGCTCGATGAGCTGAAGAAAGAACTTGGTTATTAGAGGCTCAAGAACCGTAGATTGCACTGTCGGAATGGTGATGATTTTAGAAGTGTGCACAGGAAAATGATGGAACGACCCTCCTCAGAAATGCTATCGACCACCAAGCAAGCTTTGCTGACGATCCGTCGGCTTAAACAACAGCTTGCCGAGGCCGAGCGTGGTCAGCTGGGAGACGTCGCCATTGTTTCCATGGCGTGCCGTTTTCCGAAGCAGTCCGACACTCCTGAGAAATTCTGGAACAGTCTGCTCGAAGGTCAGGATGAGGTCAGTGAAGTTCCGGCGGACCGCTGGGATTTGAAAGCGTTTTACAACGAAGATCCGGAAGCGCCGGGCAAGATGTACGCGCGGCATGGAGTGTTTCTGGATCGTCTCGATTTGATGGATCCCGAGTTCTTCGGGATTTCGCCGCGCGAAGCGACTTGGGTCGATCCACAACAGCGTCTCCTCTTGGAAACGAGTTGGGAAGCGCTGGAACGCGCCGGTTGGACTCCCGCGCAAATCGGGGAATCGACCGGAGTCTTCGTCGGCTGGATGCACAACGATTATCAGAATCAAGCCAGCGATTCATTTCTGAATCTGAATCCCTACATTGCGACTGGTGCGGCGGGGAGTTTTCTTTCCGGACGCCTTGCCTACTACCTCGGATTGCAGGGGCCCAGTGTGGCAGTCGACACTGCCTGTTCGTCGTCGCTTGTGGCCTTGCACTTGGCTTGTCAGAGCCTGCTCCGGTTCGACTGCGATCGTGCGATTGTCGGTGGCGTGAATGCTATCGTCGCTCCCACGACGAACATTCTTACGTGCAAATTGAAGGCGCTCTCACCGAAGGGGCATTCGCGTGCCTTTGACGCGGCCGCTGACGGTTACCTCAGGGGCGAAGGCTGCGGCGTGGTCGCTGTCCGCCGCCTGGCCGATGCCGAGCGAGAGGGAGATCCCATCTTGGGAATCATCCGCGGTTCGGCCGTGGGACACAACGGATTCAGTGGTGGCCTGACGGCCCCCAATCCCCGGGCGCAGGAACGCGTCATCCGGCAAGCGATGGAACGCGCGAGAATCACACCAGAATTGGTCAGCTATCTCGAGGCACACGGGACCGGAACCGAATTGGGTGACCCAATCGAGTTGCAGGCCGCTAACGCTGCTTACGCAGGGAAACGGAATCAATCCAATCCCATCCTGGTCGGTTCAGTCAAAACCAACATCGGGCACCTCGAAGCCGCTGCCGGTATGGCGGGGCTGATCAAAACGCTGCTGGCGTTACAATTCCGCAAGATTCCCGCTCAACTCAATTTCGAGGTTCCCAATCCGCATATTCCCTGGGACCAGATGCCGCTCCAGATTGTGACGGAAGCGACGGAATGGCCCCGAAGCGAACGCTGTTTGGCCGGAGTCAGCGCGTTCGGCATGAGCGGCACCAATGCCCACGTGATCGTGGAAGCCCACGAACGATCGACCGGTTCACGAACACCGGTCAAAGGCAACACGATCGCGACGACGGTTGAAATCCCTTCGAAGTTGATCCAGAAAGAATCTCAATTGCTGACGGTCAGTGGAAAGACTGAGGGAGCGCTGTACGAGTCGATCGAACGCTATCGAGAGTTTCTCCACAAACACCCAGATGCACAGATGGGCGATGTGGCCTTTACCTCTGGAACTGGACGAAGCCATTTCGAACACCGCGCTGCGATTGTGGCGTCAGAGCCCGCAGAGGCGGCAGAGGTTTTGGAGAACCTTTCGCGTGGGAGTGCCGACGTTCGTGCGTCTCTGGGGCAGTATCGCACTCGACCGAAAATGGCCTGGCAATTCACTGGTCAGGGATCACAGTACCTGGGAATGGGCCGGCAGCTTTACGATGCACAGCCGCTCTTTCGTGACGCGATTGATCGATGCGATCAGTGGTCGAGTGCTCATCGGCGGGAATCGCTCCGGACCGTGATTTTTGAAAAAGAAGATCTGCTGCACCACACGAGTTGGACGCAGCCGGCGCTCTTTGCCATTCAGATGGGGCTCGTTCAAATTCTCGAAAGTTGGGGTTTGCAACCCGACGTCGTCATGGGACACAGCGTCGGACAGTATGCGGCCGCGTGTGTGTCGGGAATCCTCTCTTGGGAAGACGGCCTCAAGCTGCTTGGTGAACGGGGGCGCCTGATCGGTGATTGCCCCGCAGGGGGCGGAATGCTGGCGGTGTTTGCTCCAACAACACACATTGAAGACCAGATCCAGAAGTTTCCGGAGATTTCACTCGCTGCGTTGAACGGGACACATATCGTCCTAAGCGGACCGGTCGACCATCTTAAATTGCTGACATCCGAGTTAGCGGCAAAACAGATCCGCAGCAAGCTGCTGAAGACGTCTCACGCTTTCCACTCTGCATTGATGGACCCTGTCCTGGAAGAGTTCCGTTCGTTTGCCGAATCGTTTACCTACCGTCCGGCGAAGTTGCCCTTGGTCTGCAACATGTCAGGAGAACCGCTTTCACCGGAACGACAACTCGATGGCGCATACTGGAGCCGTCACATTCGAGAATCTGTTCATTATTCGGAGAGTCTGCAGGCTTTGCAGGATTTGGGATGTGAAGTCTTGTTGGAAGTCGGTCCTCAGGCGGTGCTTACCAACATGGCTCGCGGGAGCTGGACGAGAAATGATTCGGCACTCAGCAGTTGTCTACAGCGGGAGCAAGACGATCGGGAATCGCTGCTAACGGCCGTCGGGGAACTTTATGTAAAAGGAATCACGCCCGACTTCGCAGAAATGCACGCTGACGCTGAACGCGAGCGGGTCTTGTTGCCGACCTATCCGTTTCAACGACGTCGTTTCTGGGGACCCGCGAAGGCTCGCGCATTCTACGCCGAATTGCACACGGCCCACCCTCTGCTCGGTGAAAAATGCTCGCTGGCAGGCTTACCGAATCAGACCCGATTCGAAAGTCACATAGAACCTGACAGCCCCCCCTGGCTTCCTGATCACAAGGTGATGGAACAGGTCGTTCTACCGGGAGCCGGCTTGGTGGAAATGGCACTTGCGGCTTCTGAAGGAGCTCGACTGAAGGAACTCAATTTTGAGCAGCCGCTTCAACCCCTGGGCCGAACTGCGGTTCAGACCATTATCACACGCTCCGACGACGGTGATTCCCATATCGAAATCCATTCGGCTCCCGATCAGTCTTCCGAATGGACCCGCCATTTCCGCGCTAAGATTGGTGGTCCCATCGAGCCAGCGGCAGCCACTGTAGACCTCGATGGGCTCCGGGCGAACTGCCTTCATGCACTCTCTGCCGACCAATTCTATCAGCATATGCAGCAGCTCGGTTTGGAATACGGTCCGCAGTTCCAGACCATAAAATCGTTGGCGTATTCGGAAAACGAAGTGCTGGCAGAATTAAAGGTTACGGGCGACCTGCGCGGCTACCGCCTTCCGCCGCCACTACTCGACGGAGCACTTCACTGTCTGGCCGTTGGCCTACAGCACGACGACGGTGATTCGCTGTTCCTGCCGGTGGGTATAGAGTCCTTTGAATTTCGAGGGGAGTTGGGGACCGAGGTTTGGTGTCATGGATTGTTAATTGAACGAGAGGGCCAGTTTCTAACGGCCGATGTCACACTCTTCGATGCGAACGGAACTGTGATCGCTCGAGTCGGTAAGTTACGCGTTCGGGAAATCGACCGCCGGACGTTGCGAAAGTTGAGTGGTTCCCACTCGCAGCGATTGGTTCATGAGGTTCATTGGCAGCCGGTGCGGCTGCCGACAATGGGCGAACAGACTCACAACTGGCTGGTTGTGTCTCCGGATGCTTCGTTGTCCCCTGAAGCCGACGATTTTGCCACGCGCCTTTGTGCGATGCTGGAAGAAAATGGCCATCAAACGATCGAAGTGTCGCTCTCCGAAAGTGGGGGATCGCGTCAAAGTGAAGGAGACTTAACCAGATTCGAAATCAACAACCCCGATGAGGAGAGGTGGTCGCGATTTCTAGCTGAGGCGCAAGAGCAGAATTCTGGTTTTCGACCTGCTGGCGTCATCTGGATACCAGGTGGCGCGACTCAGATGACGTTCGATGCCGAGTCGGTCCTGTCGCAGCAGCAGCTGACACGCAACAACGTCCGGAGTTTTTTGGAATTGCTGAAAGCCTTGCAGCACTCTGGGATTCGCCAGCTCGCTGGCGGTTTTCAGTGGATTACAAACAATGCGGTCGTGGCTCAAGATCAGACGCAAGTTCCCAACGACTCAACGGTGGATGTCTCACAAAGCCAGTACTGGGGGCTGGGGAGAGTTCTGGCTGCAGAGCTACCCGACTACAAGACTCGACTGATTGATTTGGAATCTTCCTTGCGCGAAATCCCGGAGCAGGGAATGCAAACATTGCTGGAAGCCATCTGCAATGAATCACTTGAAGGTCAGCTTGCGATTCGCGACGGCCGGTTTCTCGTCCCGCGACTGACAGAAATAGCGTTGCCGGATGAATCGGTCGACGCGATACCCTTGCAATCGGACGCCAGTTATCTCATCACAGGTGGATTGGGAAAACTCGGTTTGGAAGCGGCGAAATGGATGGCGCAGAACGGTGCAAAGCAACTGGTCCTCGTTTCGCGACGACAACCGGACCCATCGACACAGCAGACGGTTGACGAGATTCAGAGCCAAGGCTGTCGAGTCGACGTCTGCTCGGCCGATCTTGGGTCGCCGGAAGATGTTGAACAACTTCTCACACAATTTGGAAGAGACTTGCCGCCGTTGCATGGGATTATCCACGCCGCAGGCGTCTTGGACGATGGTTTGCTGATCGATCAGACCTGGGAACGGTTTGAAAAAGTGTTGGTACCGAAGGTCGCGGGCGCATCACTGCTGCATCATTATTCCCAATCGCAACCGCTGGACTTCTTTATTCTCTATTCGTCGGCGGCATCAGTGCTCGGTTCGCCGGGCCAATGCAATTACGCGATGGCCAACGCCTGGTTGGACGGCCTCGCAGCGTATCGTCACGCCGCAGGGCGGCCCGCGCTAAGCGTGAATTGGGGCCCTTGGGAACTCGGAATGGCCGATGATGAAAAAATCATCCGACGGCTGGCATTGCAGGGGATCACGCCGCTGACAGTGCAGAGTGCCCACAAATCCCTGTCGCAGATATTCTCTGCCGAAATCGTGCAGGCGACGGTGATGGATGCCGAATGGAACCGGATGCGTTGGGGCCCCGGCAACTCCCCACCCAAACTGCTGGAGAATCTTGCAGAGACGAAGCAAAGCCAACAGGCGGGTGATTCGCAGCTCGTCATGAAATTGAAGAAGCTCAGCGGACCGCAACGCAGGGAGTTGTTGCTTTCCAAGATCCAGACGGAACTCAAGCAGATTCTCGGAACTCCCGACGATCCGGAAACCGACCGACCGTTGATCGAGATGGGGCTTGATTCGCTGATGGCTGTCGAATTCGGCACTCGATTGCAGATGCTACTGGGGGACCAATTTCCAGTCGCGCCGACGATGCTCTTCGAGTTTCCAACGATCGATGCCATCACTGACCATTTGCTGACCTTGGTGGATACGCCCGCCGACGAGAGTGAGGACGAGTCCAGTTCTGCAATTCCACAAACGCAGAGTGCCGAATCGCAATTCGTGCAGGACGATGTCGCCATCATCGGAATGAGCTGCCGTTTTCCGGGTGCGAAGGACATCAGACAGTTTTGGGATAACCTGCTTAATGGGGTAGATTCGGTTTGCGAAATTCCTACCGACCGCTGGGACATTGATCGCTTCTACAGTCCCGAGCGTGAGGTCGGGAAGATGTACACAAGGGAAGGCGGGTTTCTCGAGGACATAGCCGACTTCGACGCTGGGTTTTTCAATATCCCCGACCGGGAAGCCTGCTGGATCGATCCGCAGCACCGCCTCCTGCTGGAAAACAGTTGGAACGCCCTCGAAGATGCCGGCATCGCTGCCGACGCGATCGACGATCGGAATGTCGGCGTGTTCATGGGAATCATGTCGCAGGATTACGCGTTCCTCCCGAGCCTCGAAGATCGCGGTGTCATCGATGCCTTCGCGGGAGCCGGTCTGGCTCATAGCGCGGGTGTTGGACGGATCAGCCACTTCTTCGGATTCGAAGGACCAAGCGTCGCTGTCGATACAGCGAGCAGTAGTTCGCTCGTGGCCGTCATCCATGCGGTTAAGAATTTGAAGGACGGCAGTTGTAATCTGGCCTTAGCCGGCGGTGCGAATGCCATCCTTTCGCCGGCGAATACGCTCTTGATGTCCAAAGTTGGCATGCTCTCTCCTGACGGCCGCTGCAAGTCTTTCTCCGCCGAAGCAGACGGCTTCGGGCGCGGCGAAGGGTGCGGTGTTGTCGTCCTCAAGCGTTTGGGGGATGCCGAACGGGACGGCGATCGCGTACTGGCAGTCATTCGCGGCGGGGCCATTTCTCACAACGGAATGACTGGCGGATTGACGACTCCGAATACCCGCTCGCAGGTCAAGGTCATTTCCGAAGCATTAACGGATGCTGGAATCCCACCGGCGGACGTCCAATACCTCGAAGCCCACGGAACGGGGACTGAGTATGGTGATCCGATGGAGCTCACAGCGGCCGCCGGAGTCCTAGGAAAGGGACGACGCGGCCGTCTGCTAGTCGGATCGGTGAAGGCAAATATCAGCCATCTTGAAGCGGCTGGGGGAATCTCTGGGTTGATCAAAACTGTTCTCGCGATGCAACACGGTGTCATTCCGCAGCAATTGCATTTCGAATCTCCCAGTCCGCATATTCCCTGGGATCGGCTGCCACTGGAGATGGTGACTGAACGAACGACATGGCCCGAAGTAGAAGAACGGATCGCAGGCGTGACGGCATTGGGATTGAGCGGCACGAACGCACACGTCGTTTTGAGTGCCAAGTCGTCGACTTTACCAACGCCGAAAGAGCAATCGAAACGGCGGTCGCAACAGGTGTTGGTTCTCAGCGCGAAATCGGAACAATCCTTACAGCAAATGGCGGAAGATTACGCGGATGCGTTGTCCGACCGACATTCGGAAGAACTTGCAGACTTCTGTTTCACCTCAGCAGCCGGTCGCCAGCACTTTGGCCACCGCGCCGCAATGATCGTGGGATCGAAAGAAGAAGCGATCTCCAGCCTGCGATCGCTTGCCGGCTATCAGTCCGATTGTTCCGCCGGTAATTGTCACCGAGGTTCTTATCCCAGGGCTTCCGGCTTTGCCAAGTCTGCACCGAAAGTGAGCTGGGTGTTCGGTGAAATCGCAAATGGCCTTCAAGCCTATCAACAACTTCTGGAATCCGAACCGGATTTCCGCTCGTCCGTGCTGGAATTGGGTGCACAGTTCTTAGAAGGATTCAATCCTGCAACTCTGGAAGACAAATCCATTTCTGATGGGTCTCACAAGCAAAAAGATGTCATCACCTTTCTGCTGCAATATGGTCTGGCGGAACTCTGGAAAAGCTGGGGCATCGAACCCGATTCGCTTATGGGTTTCGGTGTTGGACAATATACGGCAGCCCATCTGGCGGGAGTCCTTAGTGCGGAAGATGCCCTCCAACTTGTCGTTCGTCGTGCGCATATCCGAGAACAGTTTGAAGCTCAGATCGCTGAGGAAACGCACGCAGGAGACACTGATAGTGAATTGACCTCGGCACTCGACGAATTTGAACAACTAGCCGATACGCTCAACTATTTTCCACCGGATAGGCCGCTGATCTGCAGTCTAACGGGCGAATGCGTCCCCATTCACCGTCAGTTAGGGGGGAGCTACTGGCGCCGTCATTGCGTGCAAACACCTCGGATCCACGAGAGTTGGAAGTACCTGATGACGTTGGAAGATGATTTAGTCATGGACTACTCCGATGCTGTTTCTGACGACGGCGTGCTTGGCGATGAGCAGGCAGCGAGACAAGATCCCGCGACGTTGCCCTGCATCAAAAACAACGAACCCGCCGATGAGCAACAACTGTCGTGTCTGGCAGAGTTATTTATTAGGGGGGCAAAGGTGGACTTCCAATCCTTCTATAAGCCCTGGAAATCCCGGAAGTTGTCATTGCCGACGTATCCCTACCAGAAGAAACGATTCTGGATCACCGAATTGAGCCAGATTGTCGACGAGCAATCAGCTGTTGGAATCACGCGAGAATAAATCGTTCGAGGAAGAGGACTTTGGAGCTTGAGATGTCCGAAGAAGTTTACGATGTCGCCGTTCTCGGCGGCGGCCTAGCGGGCCTAACGCTCGCCAAACAGTTACTGAGCAGGCGTCCGCAGACACGCATCGCCATCTTGGAGAAACAAACTTTCCCGGTGTGCGAAGCGGCGCACAAGGTCGGTGAGTCAACCGTGGAGATTGGCGCTCACTATCTCAGCGAAGTCATCGGTCTGAAAAAACATTTGGTCGACCATCAATTGCCGAAATTCGGACTGCGGTTTTTTCTGAAAGAGAATGGCCAGTCTTTAGCCGAAGGTACGGAAATCGGTGGCAGCGACTTTCTGCCCGCGCCAAGTTACCAGGTCGATCGCGGGAGACTCGAAAACCATCTGGCTGAAGTCGTCATGGAGATGGGGAGCACTCTCATAACCGACGCGCATATTAGCCAGGTCAGCTTCCCAACTTCCTCAGCAGAATCGACCGCAGAGCCGACTCCGTACGAAATCAACTACACCCAACACACGGAGGAAGGATCGATCGAGAGCCGCTGGCTCATCGACGCGACGGGACGCCACAGCTTTCTCAAACGCCAACTCGACATCGATGAACCGTTGCAGCATGACGTCAATGCAGTCTGGTTTCGACTGGCATCTGAAATCCGCATCGATGAATGGTGCGACGATCCCGACTGGCGATCGTTGACCGGAAAGGTCCCCCGCCGCTGGCTGAGCACAAACCATCTTATGGGGGCTGGATACTGGGTCTGGATCATTCCCCTTGCCACAGGTTCCACGAGTATCGGAATCGTGTCCGATCCACGGCTGCACTCGCTGTCTGACATGAACAGTTTCGAAAAGGCGATGGCATGGCTCGAACAGCACGAACCGATCTGTGCCCGACAATTGTCGGACCACAAAGGTAATGTTCAAGATTTTCTGGCCATCAAACGGCTGGCGCGCGGCTGCCGGCGGGTTTTCTCTGCCGATCGCTGGGCCATTACCGGCGTCGCGGGCGTTTTTCTCGATCCGTTCTACTCCCCAGGCATCGATTACATTGGCATCGGTAATTCGATGATCTGCAAGCTGATCGAGGATGATTTCGACGGAAAGCCGTTGGAACATCTTGCACCGACATTCCAGAGCATTTTCTTGACACTGTTTCAGAACAATCTGCTGACCTACCAGGATCAGTATCCGTTGTTTGGCAATCCACGAATCATGTCTTTGAAGATCGCGTGGGACTACGCGCTGTACTGGAGCTTTCCCGCGCTGCTCTACTTTAACGACAAATTGATCGATCCTCCTTTCATTCAGAGTCTATCGAAAGGGATCGAAGAAATGCGGGCGATGAACTTGCAAATGCAACAGTTCTTCCGCGATTGGCATGCATCGGAAACGCATCCGCATGTCGATACCGCATTTGTCGATCAGAAGCAGATTGATCTGCTGCAGATGCTCAACGGAGAACTGAGCGAGAGGCTGGACGATGCCTCCCTCAGGGCAAGGTTTGATCGCAATGTTGAAATCATTCGGAATTTGATGATCGAAACCATAAGGCGCATCGGCAGCAATCGTCCCGAGATTCAATCACGGCTGGCCGAGTTTCCCCCCGTCGAAACTCGGTTTGAACGGATTTTTGAAGCACTTCATCTTTAGTAATCCTTAATCGTACAGGTACGTGCTATCGTGAACCAAAACAGCGATCTAATAATCCTCGGAGGTGGTCTGGCCGGTCTGTCGCTCGCCTTGCAATGCAGGCAGCTTTTACCGGAGGCCAGCATCACCGTACTTGAGAAGCGTTCCCACCCGGCTCCCGAAGCCGCTCACAAGGTTGGCGAATCGACCGTTGAAGTGGGTGCTAAATATTTTGCCAACGATCTCGGTCTGAAAGATCACATCGTCGAGCATCAACTGCCAAAGCTTGGCTTGCGCTTTTTCTTCCCCGGTGGCGACAATACTCGCATCGAAGATCGATTGGAACTGGGCGGACGTCGTTACGCTCCGGTGCCTAGTTTTCAACTCGACCGCGGTCGGTTTGAAAACTTTCTTGCGGAACGCTGCCTCTCGCAAGATATCCGCTTTCTTGATGAGGCCGACATAAAATCCATTTCGATCGGTAAACCGCATGAAGTTTCCTATCAGCGCAACGGAATTGCCGAAACCGAGAGGTCCCGCTGGGTGATCGACGCCAGCGGACGCAGAGCGTTTTTGAAACGACACCTCGGTTTGGAAAAAGAGTCACCGCATGTCGCGAACGCTGCCTGGTTCCGGCTGAAGAAACACGTCAAGATCGACGAGTGGTCTGCAGATCCGCTGTGGCAACAAGGCCACGAAGGCAAGCTAGGCCGCTGGTACAGCACGAACCACCTGATGGGCCAGGGCTATTGGGTGTGGATGATCCCGCTTGCTTCCGGATCGACCAGCTTGGGTATTGTGGCCGCTGAGGAATTCCATTCTCTCACCGACTACAACTCCATCGAGAAAGCACTCGAATGGCTGCAAAAGCACGAACCGCAATGTGCGGAGGCGCTCCGTGATAATCTGGATTACGTTCAGGATTTTCGCGCCATCAAACACTATTCTGTCGAAGCAAAACAAGCGTTTTCGTCGAAACGCTGGGGCATTACGGGTGAAGCCGGTTTCTTCCTTGATCCGTTCTATTCGCCGGGCAGCGACTTCATCGCATTCGCGAATACCTTCCTGGCCGACTTGATCCAACGAGACCTGACGGGCAAAGGGTTTCGGATGCGATCATTTGCTTATGATCGAATATTCAAACAGTTCTTCTACGGTACAGCGACTGTCTATCAGGATCAGTATCAAATCTTCGGGAATCCCCAAGTCATGCCGATCAAGATTCTGTGGGACTATCTCGTCTATTGGTCGATTTCCGGCTACATCTTTATGCACGATCGCCTGTGTCATCAAACGGCTTATCTGCGGCATATCGGCAAAATCCAAAAGCTCAGCAAGCTGAATCATTTCATGCAAGGTTTCTTTCGCAAATGGCACCGAGAATCGGCGCACACCGAGCCAAATGGCCGGATTGATATTTCGGGCATACCGATTATTCGAAATTCGAACGCGCGCCTGCTTGAGGAGCTTGATTACGGCGCGTTCGGCCGACAGTTTGCCGATAATATCAATCAGCTGGAAACACTGGTGTGGGAGATCGTCGACCATTCTGGAATGGATGTCGAAGTTCCATTCAAACGAACACATCATCCGCGCGCCGTGCAAAACGCCTTCCAGAACGCGTTCGAGGTACGTTCATGGCTCGTGGATCCAGTCCTACCGACAGCATGAAGCAGATTAGTCCGGACATGAGCCGGCTGAGCCGAAACCTGTGCGGTCAATAACCGAGTTCAGCAGCGACGCCCGGGACCGTTTCACTTTCCGAGTGATGCTGGCATGGCTTTCAAACCGTGTCTCGTGACTGCGGTTGACGGACAAGATTCATCTCTACCCTGTCAACTTCGCCTGTTCACGCATTGCAAGCACACCCGGGTGCTTTATTCTTCGCTCAACCGAGACCGCATAGAACTGCTCGTGAACGCCCGCAGCGATTCCGACCCGATGAAGGCCGTACATGTGCCGTACGTCCTTCTCAATGATGGCGGGAATTGCAAGAAGTCCAAGACCGCGAAGTCCGGCGATCTTCATCATTGCGCTGTCAGCGAACTCGCCTCGGATGATTGGAGCGAGACTTAGGTCAACAAACCAACGTTCCATGTGTCGTCGCAGGATGCTGTTCTCAGTAGGCAGTACAAACGGAGCACCGTCGAGCGATGCAGGAAAACGTCGCCTGAATTGTTCTGCCAAGGCTTTCGTGCCCACGATTCTGCCAAGGCTTTCGTGCCCACGATAACGACGTCCGACTCCCCGAGTCGGTGTGAGTGCGCCTGTACTTTGTAAAGTGGATCAAGTGCGGTGTCCGATAGGACCACATCAAGTTTGTGAATGGCCAGTTCAGGTATCAACTGCTCCATGGCACCTTCCTGGCATACTACTCGAATTGGCTGTTTCAGCCTGAGCGCCGGTTGCAATAGTTGAAATGCGACAAGTTTGGACATCACGTCGCGGACTCCAACTCTCAACTCCAAAGGCCGGCCTACCGGTCTCCCTTTCACCATCTCCATCAATTCGCGGCCCATTGCGAAGATTTCGCCGGCATAGTCTGCGACCTGTTCACCCATCTCGGTGAGTGCCAGTCCGCGACCCTGCTTCTTGACCAGTTTGCGGTCGAGCGCGCGTTCGAGCTGACGGACCTGAATGCTCACGCTCGCCGGGGTGACGTGCAAAAGTTCGCTCGCTCGCTGAACACTCCCTTCGCGTGCGACCAGCCAAAAATTCAACAGCTGGTGATAGTTGAGCCAATCCATAGGCCGACTCCTACAGTTAAAAATTTTTTAATGATGATCATCTCATTACTAAGTAATGCTAATTGCCGATCCGGCGTATAGTCAATTTAAACGAGGGATCTACGCCATCGGTCACACGGGTTGGGGAGACTTTACTTCAAATTTTGGATGAAGGAATCGAATCCGCGCTCGATGAGATTCGTCAACTCGGCCAGTTAACGAGAAAAGTCGCAATTCGCTGCTCCGGGTCGCTGCTGTAAACATCCCACATTATCCAAGTTGAGAGCCAGTTATCGGAATTAGGACTCCTTCTTCGGGTTTTCGAGATACTGCCGTAGCGTGAACAGTCTAAGAACAATTGCCAGGGATAAATGCGAATCCGAGTGTTTTGGAGGGATCCATGAATGCTGCAACGAAGACGTCAGGTAACGGCGCTAGCCGATCGACATCCGTAGTCATGGAAGCGAATGCAGCACATTTGCCAAGTGACGGCAAGCCTTCCTTCGTTGTCGGGATTGGAGCATCAGCCGGAGGCCTGGAATCGCTCGAGCAACTCTTCTCAGAGATGCCTTGCGATCTCGGAATGGCATTCGTCTTGATCCAGCATTTATCTCCTGATTTTAAAAGCCTCATGGATGAACTCTTGGCACGATATACGGATTTGCCAATCCATCGTGCAGAAGAGGGGATGACCGTTGAGTCAAACTCCATCTATCTGATACCACCGAAGAAAGAAATGATCATTGCGGATGGGCGGTTGCTCCTAACGGATAAGGACCCCAAACAACCGCTTAACATGCCAATCGATCGCTTCTTTCGTTCTCTCGCTCAGGACGTCGGTGACCGAGCGATCGGAATTATCTTGTCCGGGACCGGAAGTGACGGTTCACGCGGCATTTGCGATATTCACAATGCTGGTGGCTTAGTCATTTGTGAAACAAAAGAAACGGCAAAGTTCGACGGAATGCCTCAGGCGGCTCTTGAGACAGGCATCGTCGACCAAGTGATGCCACCGAAAAGCGTTCCGGCCGCGCTGGTCAACTACAAGTTCCGCATTCCGTTTGGGGACTCAGTCCACGCAAACGACGATCCACCCCCGGGCGCGATCGATGCGGTCTTTAAGTCGTTGAACGACTTTTGCGGAATCGACTTTTCGCACTACAAGCCTAACACGGTCGGTAGACGGATTCAGCGAAGGCTGTCGATGGTCGGTGCACGCACGATGGAACAGTACGCCGAAAAACTGAAATCAGACAATGACGAGTTGAATGCCCTATACAAAGATCTGTTGATTGGAGTCACGCGTTTCTTCCGCGATCGAGATGCTTACGAACAGTTGGAATCGACAGTTATCCCCGAATTGGTTCGCACTGCTGCCGAAGAGGACGAAGTTCGGATTTGGGTCGCTGGTTGTGCTACGGGCGAAGAAGCCTATTCGCTGGCGATGGCGATTCACGAACAACTTGAGCAGGCGAATCAAGCAATCAACGTCAAAATATTTGCGACGGACGTCCACCGGGCCTCGCTCGAATTTGCAGGTGCCGGCATTTACGGCGAAGACGCTTTGGCAGACGTCGCCCCGAAACGACTTGAGCGATACTTTGACAAGAAAAGTGACGGGTATCACGTTGTCCCCGACCTACGGCAGATGATTGTTTTTGCCGCGCATAATGTCATTTGCGATGCGCCGTTCACAAAACTTGATTTAATCTCTTGCCGCAACTTGTTGATCTACTTTCAGCTTGCTGCACAGCGCAAAGCCCTTTCGCTTTTTCATTTCGGTTTGAAAACAGGTGGCTGGTTGTTTTTGGGACCAAGCGAGAACCCGGGAGAGCTAATCGACGAATTGGAAGTCATCGATACGCATTGGAAGCTTTATCGAAAGAAACGTCACATTCGGCTCCCCCATGATATACCCTTGCCAACGAGTCAGGGGCACCAACCTCAGTACCTTCCAGTCGCGCAGACCCAAACCAGAGCGCTTCCGGATGCGAATCTCGTAGGTGCCTACGATGCGATACTTGACCGGTACATGCCACCAGCCCTGCTGATAAACGAAAGGAAAGAGCTACTTCACGCTTTTGGCGGCGCTGAATGCTACCTACGGATGACACCAGGTCGCCCGACTGGCGATGTCCTGGAATTGTTAATACGCGAACTGCGGACCGCGGTGACAGGAGCCGTACAACGTGTTCTTCGTGATCGCGCGCCCGTTAGCTACACGGGGATACGAGTCGAATCGAAAGATAAACAATTGGAACTTCGTATCTCTGTCGAGCCAGTTGATAATACGAGATCGCGACTGGCACAACTGTTGATTCTTTTGGAACCGATTGGGCAGGCACCGCCGACGACAACACGCACGACGAAGAAGGTTAATGCTGACGATATCCAACAAATGTCTGAAGACCGCATCGACACTTTGGAAGGTGAATTGCGGTATTCGAAAGAGAATTTGCAGGCGACGATTGAGGAGTTGGAAACCAGCAACGAAGAAATGCAGGCAACAAATGAGGAACTCGTCGCTTCCAACGAAGAACTGCAAAGCACCAACGAAGAACTACAGTCCGTCAACGAGGAGCTTTACACCGTTAATGCAGAGTATCAAAAAAAGATCGCCGAGCTTTCTGAATTGACCAGTGATATGGAGAATCTGCTGGAGAGCACGGAGGTCGGAACGATCTTTTTGGATCGTGATTTAAACATTCGCAAGTTCACACCACAGATCGGGCAGGAATTTCACTTGCTTCCGCAAGACATTGGTCGACCGATAAATAGCTTTGCACACAATATTCTGTACTCGAAATTGATCGATAATCTGCAGGAGGTTGTCACAACTGAATGTAGCATCGAAAGAGAAGTACAAGATCGCCAGGGCAAATGGCTTTACCTGCGGATTCTGCCGTATCGAACACGCAACAGAAGCGTGGATGGTGTCGTCTTGACGTTGATTGACATTTCCCCAGTCAAGAACGCGCAGCGCCTACTCGCCGAGGCGGTTCGCCGCCGTGACGAGTTCTTAGCCATGTTGTCTCACGAATTGCGCAACCCGCTTGGCGCAATCCTAAACGCCACTCACGTCATGGAACGGCTGGAAATCGAAAATAGCACAGTTGTGGAAACAATCAATGTTGTTCGTCGGCAGGGTCGACAAATGTCGCGTTTGTTGGACGATCTGTTAGACGTATCACGGGTGACGCAAAATAAAGTTGAACTGCATATGAGCCCGGTCAAAGTGCAAACGGTTGTTGAAAACGCCGTCGATGCGACCCGCCCACTAATTGAAGCTGCGGATTTGCATTTTTCGCAAGATGTCGCAGGCGAAGACCTGCTTGTTTATGGAGACGAAGCACGATTGCAGCAGGCGCTGTCAAACTTGTTGGCAAACGCTGCCAAATATACGCCTGCCGGTGGCGAAATAACGTTGGAAGCTTATGGCGAGAACGGACAGGTGGTCTATAAGGTCGCCGATAACGGTGTCGGAATTCCGGCAGAGAATCTAGAGTCGATATTTGACCTGTTCATTCAATCTGACGATACCCTCCACCGTTCGGATGGTGGAATGGGAATCGGGCTGACTTTAGTCCGTTCCATTGTCGAGAAACACGGCGGGCAAGTGTTGGTCCAGAGCGACGGGGCAGGTCGTGGCAGTACGTTCGAAATTCGCCTGCCACGGTTTGAGTTAACGGCGGAGCACTCACGTGTCAGTCGCAAATCAGGCAGTCAGCCGAGATTACCAATCGGTGGTGGCCGGATTGTTGTTGTCGAAGATCAAAACGACGCTCGCAACATGCTACGCGCTTTGTTGGAGTTGGAGGGATATGAAGTACACGATGCCGACAACGGAACCAAAGGGCTCACGCTTATCGAGCGAGTCCACCCCGATATCGCTTTGATTGACATCG
The DNA here is from genome assembly GCA_028284485.1 of Planctomycetaceae bacterium. Taxonomy (GTDB): domain Bacteria; phylum Planctomycetota; class Planctomycetia; order Planctomycetales; family Planctomycetaceae; genus JANQRQ01. Next base: position 21,735 of record JANQRQ010000024.1, read on the forward strand.
GTCTTCCGGGTATCGACGGTTACGAGTTGGCCCGCCAATTACGCAAAAGCCTGGGCAACAATCACACTTATCTGGTGGCGTTGACAGGTTATGGACAACCAGCTGACGTTGATGCGGCATGTGAAGCCGGCTTTGACAATCACATGGTCAAGCCGTTGGATCCGCAAAAGCTGTCCCAAATCCTGAAGTTGCATGGCCGGAAAGATGAAAATACGGCCGCGACGAGTTAATACGCAACGTTCGACGATTCGGCTGGACCGCGTACGAGCGCACGGATTACGCGGAGTTGCCGACGCCTCGATCTCGACTTCGTCGGCACAGCCGATGACATCTCGAGTCTGCTAGGAGAGCGTGCTGCGGGTCCGCACTGTCAGTAAAACCACTTTGAAGATTGGGCAAGCATGTGCCATTCAATTTGCCGCACATTGGGAACCAATTCATCAACCACCGTTGAAACGGATTCGTGGGCGGTTTGATAAACCAGCCCGGGCCTCCTACCCGTTTACGGACGCTCCTTGTCCAGCTGGCCCTGGACGATCGAAAGTGACTGCCGCATGTCGCGCTTGTTGGGACAAAAGTAATCGTCCTGCTTCTCGGTCAGACGCTATTGACCTTTCCAAATGCGTTCTTCGCAGGCATGGAACAGAGCAACATGCTCTAGACCGCTGAAGGCTTCACATTTCGAAGGCGAGTCAACAATTTGACGGGGTCGAGTGGTTTTGGAAACCAGGCATTCACACCGTCGGGACCGACTGGCAATCCTAGTTCTTGTGGCGAAGTCGCGCTCACCGAGTATACGGGAAGGGACCGTATCGTTCGTTTGCTACGAATCCAACGGACAGTTTCAGGCCCGTTTCGATGAGGCATTCGCATATCGAGCAAGACGAAGTCAGGAACGTCATTACCTGAGTCCAGCCGCTGAATGGCTTCTTCTCCATCCGCAGCAGTCGTCACCCGATATCCTTCCATTCTTAGCAGTCCTGCCAGTAATCGCAGTTCATTCGGATCATCTTCGACGAGCAAGACGTGGGGATCCGAGCTTGTTGATTCCGAAGGAACAAATCCACTGGTCGATCGTTCAATGCACGTCAACTCTGCGATCGCATTGACCAGTTCTGATTGGCCTTCTTCAAAATCGCCAGCTTGGAGATGTCGCTGCGCAAGGTGCAATCCGAGCTTGATCGCATTCAGCTGGTTTCTCCATTCATGGGAAGCGCGATCCAGAAATGACTTGCTCAGCGAAGGTGGCTGATCACGAAGTTCGCCGCGAAGGATCTCGAATTCCTTCGGCGCATCAATCCCGATGCGCACCGAACGTCCCTTGACGGATAACACACGAATGTTGACGCCGAGGTTTGGAAAGCAGAAATGCTGTTCCGGCTTGCGAGAGAGTACGAGCATAGCGGGTTCCTTTCCCGAAGTTTCGGTTGACCGACAGCGGCGTGAAATTTCCGCTGCCTTCGTTCCATCGCTCGTTCATCACGTAGATGAATATGAGCAACCGATTTCCCGATCGATGCCCGCTGTCTGGCGGCTCACTGAGGATTGAATCCCCAAATTCGATGACTTCCTAATCAACATCGTAGGAAACGAAATTTTCTTCTTCGTTTGTTCAAAATTCAAGGTGAATCCGAATCCCCTTCACACAATTTTGGCAATTCGCGTTCTGGGTGGATTAATGCGACATTTGAACAGGTCGCCATAACAGTCGTTCAATTCTAACCAAGGTCGATTGGTCGCGATCGTTTGCACACCGCATCGTTGACTGGACCAGTTTTCGGTCGAGCATGCGTTCGAGCTGCCGGACCTGAATGCTCAAGCTCGCCGGGGTGATGTGCGAGAGACGCTCACTCGGTGGACACTTCCTCCGCGTGCGCCCACCCAAAAGTTCAGCAGCTGATGATAGTTAAGCCAATCAATAGTCCGACTCCGATAGTTAAAATTTTTTTAACAGTTGTTGTTTAAGTATTAAGCAACCCTAATTGTTGAGGCGGCGTATAGTTAGCTGAGAGCAGGCAACTGCCCGATTAATGACACCTTTTCAGGGGTTTGAAATGCAATTCACAATTCGATTCGGCAACAGTTTGAAATCCGATCTTGGCAGCCACAATTGCGAAGAAATCTTGGCCAACGCGCTCAATAAGTTTCAGCACCGGTTGAAGAAAGTCTTCGTCTTCATTGACGATATGAATGGACCTCGTGGGGGCGTGGACAAGCAGTGTCGTTGCGTGCTTCATCTGCGGCGGATGCCGCCCATAACGATTCAAGATCAGGATACAGACATACAAC
>JANQRQ010000217.1 GCA_028284485.1 Planctomycetaceae bacterium
CCGAAAGATATCCGTATCGGCACCGAGGGCACCGGGAAACGCACTAATCACGCCGATTCCTGGCTGACTAAATCCGTTCCATTGGTTCCACGGCACAAAAGCGTTCGTCAAAGACAAGTTCGGCTCGCCCATCAATGTTCCCATGAACATCGTGTTCATCGTGGGGTCGCCGTCGTCGTTTTCTAGCCCCAAATTACTATAGTTCCGCATCAATTCGCGAAGCCCCAAATCGCGCGACGTGGGGTCTTGGGCAGCCATCACAGCGAATGTCTCACCTCCACCGCCGCCGCCGAATTTGGCGGAATTGACCAACACCAGACCCATGTCGATATTCACGCCGAAGCCAAGTTCGTTTTGCGCGAGGAACCGAGTTTTAAACTGGTTGACGTTCAGCAGCTCTTCCGGACCACCTCCGAACCGGTAACTGGAATCGAGCAGCGTGTTCTTGAAGACCGCTCCGAGCGTCATTACGTTTGCGCCACCGTTGTGGTTTGTAGCCGCTGTTCCATTGAAACCTCGGACGACGGTCAACATGTTCGTCCCGACATTGACCGCAGTGACTTGCATTTGCTCGTTGCCAATTTGAATGACAAATGGCAGATCGACGGAGAACTCGCTCGCGTCAGCGACCGTGATGGTGGTCACTGTATTGTTGATATTGCCCTGCAATGTTGTATCCGGCGCAGCCGGTATATCGGTCCCCGACTCAGGTGATGCGAGATCAATCCGCCAGACGTTGAAGAACTCTTCGTACCGATGAAATGGCGACTGACTCGAATCGCGCGTCGGATCAAATAGGAAATCGAGAAAGTCCTGCGTATCGGTTGCGAATTGGCTGCCGGGGCCGATTTCGCTGGCGTCATACCCATCGCCCATGATGACGAGGTCGACGCGGTTGGCCGTCTCGCTGGCATCCCCTTGAACGAGGGTCGCCGTCAGGAGCGTTCGGTCTTCGAGCTTTTCAATCGCTCCCTTGAAGCGATTTGGCCCGGTATTGCGGAAGCCCTTATGAGGACGGGAATTGGGACTTACAAATAGCCTTTGCAACAACGACTGCACAGATCTCATGCGTGGGCCTCGAAAGACAGAACGCTGGGGAAATATGGTAAACAGGAGCGACAAATGAGGGGCAGATGCCACCTTGGCCCGCGTCTCCGTACACTAATAGTTACGATAACTAATGGCTTGGACCAAAGTAAAACGATTTTTCGATTTTTCGGAATTGGGCCAATTTTAATCGTTTGTTGCCCATTTTGAACGTAACCTAAAACAGCGTCGCTACTTGCCAGACGCCCACCGTCAAGCATTCCACCAGAAACCGTCAAGCCGTCGGAGCCAATTCGGGCATCACATAGGGTCCTTTGGGAATCACCGCGATTCGCGCCTCATTTCCATGTTCCTCCAATGCCTCAGCGACCGCGGATTCGACGCTGCCCGCAGATTCTACGAAGAACTGGCGCAGGAGAGTTCCCGGTAATCCATCGCTCACATAGCGAATTCGAGCATGTCGACAAGCGCGTGCCATTTCTTCCACCTGCCACTGATCCATTGCAAAGTACTCGTCAGCAATGATTTGGCGCAAGAACTCTTCCAAATCGTCGAACTCGCGAAGGGTCGATTCAAATTCCGGGCTGCCGATACCTTCTGAAAGGCTCGCCGCGATGATGATCGTGCCGCCCTTACGTAGAATGGGCAACACGGAAACCAATCCTTTGACCGATTGATAGAACGTCGTGTCGAGCGGGTATCCGGCGCTGCTAGTCACGACAATGTCGCACGGCTCAGCGATTTCGGCTTTCGCGACTTTTCGGGCGAACTCGACGCCGGCGAGAAAGGCCTGTTCCATTTCCCCTGCCGAAATCGACGTCACGCGCCGACGCTCGTCCAGCGTGACGTTGACGATAAAGTCACAACCAGCCACCTTAGCGATGGCCGTGTTTTCTTCATGCACGGGATTGCCGTCAAGGCAGCCGCTGCGTGCAAGCGGATGTTCCAAGAAACGTGGACTATGCCATTTCGTAATGGTTTCGAATGCTGCAATGCCCGGGCATACCAGCTTTCGGCCCCCGGAGAATCCCGCCATAAAATGGGGCTCGATCAATCCGGTGGCGATTTTCAGATCCGATTCGAGGTATCGGCGGTCGATCCAAATCGGAATTCCACTCGGCGATTCGCCTAAGTATTCGTGCTCGTCCTGATTCTTGCCGTCATGATTCTCTACTCGGTAATCGGCGGCGATTTGGGCCCCGACAAGTTCGACGATTTCGTCTCCGAGATTCGGACGGTGCAATCCGGTCGCAATCAAAATGAGAATCTCCTGACGAGCAATCCCGGCCGTTTCCAACTTTTCCAGAATTCCCCGCAGCAGGAACTCGTTCGGGACCGGGCGCGTGACATCGCAAATCAAAATGCATGCCGACGTTTTTCCCTGCGCCAAGTCGGCAAGCGACTCCGTACCGATCGGATTATCTAATGCCTCACGCAGCGCGTCATCAGGGTTGTCGACCGGGGGTGCTTCGCCCAGACTCAGAATCGCCGCAACATTGTTGTCGGGCAACTCCACATCCATTCCGGTTTTGCCATAATCAAGAGTGACTCGCATCGACTTGTCCGAGTTACTTGCCAATTGGTTACATCGGTGACCGATTCGAATTGAATCCACCGCTCTGGTCACTCTTAATGCCTAAAGAGGAATCAGCTTTTTCATTGCCGACCATGGGCACCGTACCTTAATGAAATTATGCTGGTCAATCAGTTGCGCCTTGTAACGTCAGAGTCAACCGTCGACCGCCGCCACGGTTTCGGTGCTCACACAAGTAAATTCCCTGCCAAGTCCCCAAACAAAGCCGTCCGTCACGAACGGGAATCGTCACCGAACTCCCCAATAGCGAAGCTTTGACATGTGCCGGCATATCATCGGGGCCTTCGCAAGTATGCTGATACGGAAACGACTCCGGTGCGATCGCATTCATGGACGACTCCAGGTCTTCCGGAACGTCCGGATCGGCATTCTCGTTGATCGACAGGGAGGCCGAGGTGTGCATGATGAACACGTGCAACAAACCCGCTGTCACTTCGGCAATTTCGGGAATGCCCGAGACAACCTCGCCTGTAATAAGATGAAAGCCGCGCGGCATCGGGCGCAATTGAATCTGGTGCTGAAACCAACCCATCAGTTTTCCTTCATTCTGGGAGCGCGACCGACCCACATTGAGACTTCCAGCGCAACCAATGATCGGCCAAGACGATGGCGACCATCGCTTCTGCCATCGGCACAAAGCGCGGCAGCAAACAGGGATCGTGACGACCGCCTGTGCGAATCGTGGTGGGGTCGCCACTGCGGGTCACCGTTTGTTGTTCGATCGGCAAGCTGCTGGTCGGTTTGACCGCAGCACGAAGAACTAAAGGTTGCCCCGAAGTAATTCCCCCTAACATTCCCCCATGTCGGTTGGAGGATGTCGAAATGGAGGCTGCAGATTCGTCTGCCGACCGCTTCTCATCTGTTACAAACAAGTCGTTGTTTTCGGTTCCGCGCATCGTCACGCAACCAAAGCCGATTCCGTATTCCACTCCGAGAACGGCCGGAAGACTAAACAGTGCCTTCCCAAGATCGCCTTTGATTTTGTCGAACACAGGTTCACCAAGTCCCGCCGGGACATTCGTCGCCACAATTTCGGCGGCACCACCGATGGAATCACCTTCTTTCCGAACATCGTCAATGAGCGCGATCATCTTCTCCGCTGCAGCACTATCGGGACAACGGACAAGATTTGGCTCGCCGGTCGGCAGATTCTCAACCTGCTCGAGTGTGACATCAGCGGGGTTAGCAACATTAGCGCGGACATCGCCAACTTGAACGACGTAGCCAACAACGTTGCCGCCAAATGCCTCAGCGATCAACTTTTTGGCGACGACGCCGGCAGCCACGCGTACTGCCGTCTCGCGCGCACTGGATCGTCCTCCACCGCGGTAGTCGCGAAAGCCAAATTTTGCATCGTAGGTGAAATCGGCATGTCCGGGCCGGTATTTGTCTTTGATGTCGTCGTAATCGCGACTCCGCTGGTCAGCGTTTCGGATGAGGATGGCCAAACTTGTTCCGGTGGTTCGCCCCTCGAATATTCCCGAAAGGATCTCCGGCTGATCCGCTTCCTGCCGTTGAGTCACAATGCGACTTTGTCCCGGTCGCCGTCTGCTGAGATCGGTCGTAAAGTCCTCTTCACAGAGCGCCAGACCGGGAGGGACTCCATCGATAATGACAACATTAGCCGGGCCATGGCTTTCACCGGCCGTTGTAATGCGAAACGCTTGTCCGAATGAATTTCCTGTCATAACAATCGATTGTATCCGGTCCGCCTGGAATGTCACATCACCAATTTTTGCGACTTGCCCCGCCGAAATGCTCACATCGACATGAAAGGTGTCGTCGGTTAGGTCGCCAAAGCGCGCATCCGACTTTTGACGACTGGAATGAACGTCTCTGCCGCTGCATTCGCATTCACAGACTTTCAAGGCGATCATTGTAAAACGTTATCCCCTCGCGTATTATCGTTTCCGATCAGACTCCGGGATCGTCCCGGTCACATCACGCGTCTCGTCTGTGCAATCTCAGGTACTCGGAATTATGTTGGCAAACGGTGGCTCACATTCCGGAGCAAGTCCGATAGTGCATTCATCGAGTTTGAGCCCGACTCAGCCGGCCTGCCTGGCGCAACTCTGGGGAATTCTGTCAGTCACCTTAGCGGCAGTTGGCTGCGGAGTGGGAGCCCCCGATAATACTTACCAAGAGCCGCCCCCGCCGGAAGTCACGGTCGCCAAACCGATTCAAAAAACAGTTGAGATTTTCGTCGAAGAAAACGGCGAAACCGAAGTCGTCGACCGAGCCGAAGTCCGAGCCCGTGTTCGCGGATTCTTGGAAGAGGTCAACTTCATCCCCGGCCAGAAGGTCACCAAGGATGAAAATTTGTACGTGATACAAAGGAGCGAATACCAGGCCGCCGTCAATTCGGCAAAGGCTGCGCTGTCTGCAGCGGAAGGAGCCGTCAAGGTTTCCGAGTCACAAATTGGCGTCGTCGATGTCGAATTGACTCGCGCCAAATTGGAGTTTGACCGTTACAAGGCACTGCTCGAACGCGAGGCGGCTTCACAAAGCCAATTCGACGAAGCGTTAGCAAACCGCGATGCGGCGGCCGCCCAACTGGAGGCGGCGAAATCGGCTGCTGAAGCGGCAAAGGCCGACCGTGACCGTGCCGAAGCCGATTTGGCACAAGCTCAACTCGACCTCGACTATACGCTTGTCACAGCCCCGATCAGCGGTCGGGTAACAAAGACCGAAATCAAAGTCGGAAACCTCATTGAGAACGGCGATCTGTTAGCGACTGTGGTCGATCGTGACCAGATTTATGCCAACTTCAACGTCAGCGATCGGACACTCCTGCGGCTCCAAAAAGCAGCTCAGGAAATGGGCGTTCGCGATGAGAGAGACGAAGACTCCTACCGTGGAATGAAAGCGTACTTACGACGAGACATCGACGAAGGTTTCCCATTTGAGGGAGAACTCGATTACGTCGATCAGGAAGGTGTCGATCAGGCTACGGGAACATTTGCCATGCGAGCCATCTTTGACAATCCCGATGGTCTCATCCTACCCGGTTTGTTTATTCGCGTCCGAGTTCCCATCGGAGAAATCACCGATGCACTCGTCATTCCCGAGCAGTCACTCTTTCGAGATCAAATGGGATCGTTTGTGCTGGCGGTTGATTCGGACAAAAAGATCGTGCGGAAAAACGTAACTCCCGGGCAGATCGATGCGGGAACAGTTGTTATTGAAAAGGGCATTGGCCCGGACGATCTCATCCTGATCGAAGGGGGACAGCGAGCACGCCCCGGCATCATTGTGACCCCGACCGAAATCGACCTCACCTCGCCAACGGAATCGGGAAAGACGGACGAGTCCTCTCCGACAGAGCAGGGCGAATCTGACGAATCTGCATCACAAACTTAACGCCCACACACCGCGGAACTCATGTCGCGTTTTTTCATCTACCGCCCGATTTTTGCCTCGGTCATCTCGATCGTCATCGTGATCGCCGGGATCGTTTCATTCGGTGCATTGCCGGTGGCCAAATTCCCGGAAGTCGCTCCGCCAACGGTTCAGGTGAAAGCAACATACCCCGGGGCTGACGCTCAAACGATTGCCGAAACAGTCGCCACACCGATCGAACAAGAGGTCAACGGCGTCGAGGGGATGCTTTACATGTCCTCGACTAGTGCCAGCGATGGTTCCTATACGCTGACTGTCACGTTCGAACTGGGGACTGATATGGACATGGCCGCAGTCCTTGTCCAAAACCGCGTATCCATCGCCGAGCCGAAACTCCCGGAAGATGTTCGTCGACAGGGGATCACAACCAAGAAGCAATCGACACAAATTCTGCAATTCATCGCGTTGTACTCCGAAACAGGCGACTACGACGCACTCTTCTTGAGTAACTATGCCTTAAACGTCAAGGACGAACTCGCCCGTGTCGAAGGAGTCGGCGAAGTCACCGTCTTTGGAGCTGGTGACTACAGCATGCGTGTGTGGCTCGATCCGCAGGTACTCAAACAGCGGGGCCTGACCACCGAAGATGTCCTCAACGCCATCCGCGAGCAAAACGTCCAAGTCGCGGCAGGAATGATCGGTGCTGCACCAGCACCTGAAGGAACAGCGTTTGAATACACGGTCACGACGCAGGGCCGTCTAATCGAAACTGAAGAATTCGAAAACATCATTGTCGCGACCGGAGAGGGTGGACGTATTCTTCGCGTGCGAGATGTGGCCCGTGTCGAACTGGGAGCGAAATCTTACACATTCGACTCCAGTTACAACGGCCTGCCGTCAACATCGCTGGCTGTCTACCAGTTGCCTGGCGCTAACGCGATGAATACCGCTGCCGCCATTCGGGCGAAAATGGTAGAACTCAATGAAGCCAGCAATTGGCCGGATGGTGTGGATTACAGAATCCCCTTTGACACGACGCGATTCGTCGAAGCTTCCATCGAAGAGGTCTATAACACGCTCTTCGTCGCGGCAGCATTGGTGATCATCGTTATCTATATTTTCCTTCAGGATTGGCGTGCCACCGTTGTTCCGGTTGCGGCCATCCCGGTGTCACTCATTGGCACGTTTGCTGTGATGGCCGGCATCGGCTTCTCAATTAACATGCTGTCGCTATTTGGCGTCGTTTTGGCAATCGGCATTGTGGTGGATGATGCCATTGTCGTGGTGGAAAACACCACGCGCCATCTCGAGGCGGGTCTTTCTCCTAAAGACGCCGCCGTGAAAGCGATGGATGAAATCACCGGTCCCGTCATCGCAACGACTTTGGTGCTGTTGGCGGTATTTGTACCAACAGCCTTTATGGGTGGCATCACCGGTCAATTGAACCGCCAATTTGCTCTGACGATCGCAGCCGCGGTGCTCATCAGTACCATCAACGCCTTGACCTTAAGCCCTGCGATGTGCGGTATTGTTTTGCGTCCCCCGAAGGAACAAACGTTTTTCTTCTTCCGATGGTTTAATACGAGTTTCGACCTTTTTACCAATGGATATAGTGCGGTCATTCGCAGGCTCGTGCGAATTGTGACGGTCGTCATGCTGGTGTACGTCGGCTTGGTCGCTCTTACCGGATGGACTTTCGGGCAATTGCCCACCGGATTCGTACCGGAAGAAGACCAGGGCTATATGTTCGTGAACGTCCAACTTCCCGACGGCGCATCGATCGAGCGATCGAAAGACGTCTTGGCGGAGCTGGACGAGGTTTACCAAAATACACCGGGCATATCCGACTGGGTTTCGATTTCCGGCTATTCGTTGTTGAGCGGCAACGCCGGCTCGAACTTGGGGTTGTCGGTGGTCATCTTCACACCTTGGGAGGACCGAAAGACACCGGAATTGAGCCAGGGCGGGATTGTAGGCGCCCTGCAAAAACAGTTCTTGCAAATCAACGAAGCCATTGTCTTCGGGTTTGTTCCACCGCCGATTGACGGTTTGGGAAATGCCGGCGGCTTCCAAATGGAGCTGCAGGATCGGGGCAACGCCGGATCGGCCGAGCTGCAGCGCATCGCAGACGACGTCGTGGCGACCGGAAACGGACAAAGCGGGCTTGCTGCGCTCAACACCACGTTTCGCGCCAATGTTCCTCAGTTATTCGCCGACGTCGATCGGACAAAAGCCAAGACGATGAATGTCCCGCTAAGTAGTGTGTTTGGAACACTGCAGGCGTACCTCGGTTCGGCGTATGTCAACGACTTTACTTACCTCAACCGATCGTATCAGGTGCGTGCGCAGGCCGAGGCCGAATTTCGCGCGAAGGCGAGCGATATTCAGTACCTCGACGTTCGGGATGCCGATGGACGAATGATTCCCCTGGGATCGCTGGTGGACGTTCGCGATGCATTCGGCCCGACTGTGGTCCGCCGGTACAATTTGTATCCCAGCGCGTCGGTCAACGGTTCTGCCGCACCCGGTTATAGTTCAGGGCAGGCGTTGGAACTGATGGAACAGCTCGCCGACAAGGAATTGCCGGCGGCCTTTGGGTACGAATGGACAGGAATGTCCTTCCAGGAAAAACTTGCCGCAGGGGGGCAGGGCTTGATCTTTGCGCTCGCCGTGGTTTTCGTGTTTTTGGTTCTTGCCGCTCAATACGAAAGTTGGACGAGTCCCGCAGCTGTGATCGCCGTCGTCCCATTGGCAGCGCTCGGCGTTGTGCTGGCGCTCATCATCCGTGGAGCCGACAATAATACCTATACGCAAATTGGAATTGTGCTCTTGGTGGCGTTAGCCAGTAAGAACGCGATTCTCATTGTCGAATTCGCCAGCGAGCAACGCAGCGAAGGACTCACCATTCGCGATGCAGCAGCGACCGCCGCGAAGTTGCGTTTTCGTGCGATTTTGATGACGGCATTCTCGTCGATATTGGGCTTTCTGCCGCTCTTGGTCGCCAGCGGAGCAGGGGCCGCCAGTCGCCAGGCAGTCGGGAACGCCGTTGTGGGTGGGATGATTGCAGCCACGGTCTTCTCGTTGACCTTTGTTCCGTCATTCTTTGTGGTATTTCAAAGTCTCGCCGAACTCCGCACAGGGGCATCAGAATCTGATACAGCGACCGATGCGCCCGCCGCAGCGTCTTCCGATTCTTGAGCCGTGTCCTCCGACGTGAGCAGTGCCCGATACGAGTGCCACGGTCTCGCTGGGGGATCTCCGCCTTTATTCGGCACGTAGTTCTGCGAGAAACGGAATAGAATGCACCTCCCCCGCCGGTGAGATTTCAAACGTCACAGCGCCACTTTCCGCAGTCGACAACACAGCTGATTCTCTGCCATAAATCTGCTTCAGCACCGGAAGCATTTGTGTCCGATTGCTGCTGACGACGACCCAACGAGGCCGAGCCCAATCGGCCAATGCTTTCGTGTTGGAGTTGCGGCTACCGTGATGCGGCGCGAGCATAATGTCAATTGGCTCGATAGGCCGGCTCAAAACCCTCTGCAGACCATCTTCTTCTAAATCACCGGTTAGCAGAATTCGGCGTCCTGAAAACTCGATCAGCAGAACGACACTATTCGCATTGTCATTTTGCATCGCGACGGAACCGGGATGAAGCACGCGGCATTCAACTGTGGGGTCTGAGCGGTATCGGTCTCCCCGCGAAATTAGTCGGATCGGGACGGCATTATGCGCGGCCTTATCACAAACATCGACGACGCCCGTTTGTCCAAAATCCAAAAACGACCGAGCGACATCCAAGCTGCCAACGATTCCATTGTTCAGGAGACCGGCCGCTCCGCTGTAGTGATCGATATCGGCGTGCGACAGCACAAGGGTGTTGATCCGCGAATGCCCACGGCTCCAAATCGCCGATTGCACGATGCTCCGCGCTCTCCGAGCATTGTTAATCGATCCCGCGTCGTAGACCAACACGGAACCTTTTGGATTCTCAATAACGACGGAACAGCCGTGCCCCACTGACAAAAAAGTGACGCGCAAATTGGTACTTCGCGTTGGCCACATTCCGTCGATCAACCCGACAAGAATCCAAACCCACAGCGCACACCATCCCGCGACCCGCCAACGTCGATGTCTGGGGAACACGATCACGCCAAACAGCAGTAAATAAAACGCGCCGACCCACCATCCTTCGGGTCCGGCCACATAAAAATGTCCTGTCCGCAGCGACGCCGTCCAACGTACGACGTCGAGTAACAAATCGAGGACAAAATCGAGTCCGCTGCTCAACAAAACAGCCAGCACCTTTGAGAGGGAGCCAAGCACAAGAAAGGCGAATCCCAAGAGGACTGCCACCATCACCACCGGAATGAGCAACACGTTGACGATGAAGCCGATCGGTGAAATCAAGTGGAACTCGTAAACGATCAGTGGCGTACAAAAGGCCCAAATGGCCGCTGTTACCAGATAACCGACGCAGGCCCATTCCAAAACATACGCCTTCGTACGATGAAGGAAGCCGGCTTCCGATCCGTCGCTTCGAAGCTGAACCGCCTCGCGGCCAGATAACCACCGCCTGGAGAACGAAGTCATCCATAGAATGGCTGCGAATGCCAGAAAGGAAAGTTGTGCTCCCGTATTGAACAAGTCCGTTGGATTGAGAATAAGAATGATGAGCCCGGCGATTGCCAAAGCGTTGACCGCATCGACTTGCCGTAGTTGAAAGCGACCCGCCGCAAGAATCGCTAGCAAGATCGATGCACGAAGAACAGGGGGGCGTGCCTCAGTGACCGCAGCATATAGTCCGATCGTCAGCAACAAAAAGAGAACCGACGAACGCCGCGACAAATTGAAGCAGCGGCAGAGAAACCACAAGGCTCCAGCGAGTATTCCGACGTGCAATCCGGAAATTGCCAGCAAATGCATTGTGCCGCTTTCCGCGAATGCGTCGCGAACATCGTCGGGAATATCCGACCGGCGCCCGAGCAATAGTGCTTCCGCGACAGGTCGCGTCGAGTCACTCACATGCTCCGCCATCAACTGTTCGCAGCGATCACGAACGACATCGCGCCAGCGTCGCCAGTCATTTTCGCGGCGGCGACTGATCCATTCGATCGCTTCTGGAAAGTCGGCACGAATGAGCGTATGCACGCCCTGATTGCGGAGATAGTCGCGGTAATCAAACTCACCTGGATTCTTGGGAGGAGGCGGCACTCGAAGGTGCCCGACGACTTCGATAACATCGCCAGAACGAAGGTCCGATAAATGTCCGTTGACCGCGACTTGAGCAATTCCAGAGACGGGTGTCGATCCGTGACCCCGATTCAGTGAATGGCAACGTGCACGAAAGATTGTGCGATTCGGATTCTGCCATGCGGAAAACGCCGTCACATCGGTTTCAGATAGAAGAACGGGCCGTGAATCAACTTCGGCAATTAATCTCACGGGCTGGGGAGATTCGGTCGCGAATGTAAATAGATCGTCTTCTTCGATCCTGTTGCGACTCATCTGATGGCGTGCCCCACCCAAGGACAGGCAGAGACTCAACAGCGCGAGGCATGAGATTCCCCGCAAGCCCCGACGCAAAAAGAACTGCCAACACACGAGTGAAAGCAGTGAGATCAGCAGCCAGACCGGCACATGGATCTGCAACCATCGGCTCACCAAAATCCCAACAGCTAAGGCAACCGTGATGACGGCGGCAGGCCGGCGAGTTAAACGGTCTAAGGGGGGCTCGTCAATCAAGATTCACGCAGTTCGGATAAAGCGGAACATCACGCCGACGAAAACGACTTTGACTGAAAGTCGCTCCAATTATAACCGACGAATTTCTATACATGCGCTGATGGCGACCAATGATCACGCTTATTCACGTGGACTTGCCCGATCATTGAGGCATTTCCCTCCCAGTTGGAATCGCTGGCGAACGCTCAGTTTTCGAGTGTGTATCTTTCAATGAGTTTCGACCGGTAATTGACCTTTCGATCTCAAACGCGTTCAATAGGAGGCACAATTGAGCATTCTTCTACCGTATTCAGCCAACAGGACCGCCAGACAGTATTGGGACCGATCATGACACAGTTCCGCCGCTTTTCTTTGATGATACCATTTTGTTTCGGGGCGCTATTGGCCGCCGGGACGACACAGTCGATTTATGCCGACGTTCGGCTCCCGAGTGTCTTTAGCGATCATATGGTTCTGCAGCGAGAAGCAACGTTACCGTTCTGGGGCTGGGCAGACCCTGGCGAAACCGTGACGGTTCAAATCGGCGATTCTTCACAGTCAGATGTCGCTGATGACAGCGGCAAATGGTCGGTCCGCATGCCAATGATCGAACGCGACGGCGCATTTTCTGTCAGTATTACCGGAAAAAACTCGATCGAACTTTCGGATGTTGTCATGGGCGAGGTTTGGGTCTGCTCGGGGCAATCAAATATGCAGTGGTCCGTCAAAGCATCCAATAATCCGGACGAAGAAATTGCGGCAGCTCAGTATCCAGAAATCCGGCTGTTTCACGTGCCGAGAATTCCAGCCGGTACACCACAAGAGGATGTCGATGCCCAATGGCAGCGCTGTTCTCCCGAAACAGTCGCCGATTTCTCAGCAGTTTCCTATTACTTTGGCCGGTATTTGCACAACCATATCAGTTCTCCCATCGGGCTAATTCACACCTCTTGGGGCGGGACTCGAATCGAACCCTGGACACCTCCGGTCGGATTTGAATCGGTGCCCGAACTTTCCAGCATTACGGACGAAATCAATCAATCCCATCAGCAATGGGAAGAGGCCGCAAAAGCAGCGGAAGCGCAAAGGGGCGATGTCCCCGCCCACCCGTTGGCCAATCGTGGCAAACCAACCGGGCTTTACAACGGAATGGTGCACGCTTTAGTGCCATTCGCCATCAAAGGAGCCATTTGGTACCAGGGCGAGTCAAATCGCAACGACGGACTGCTGTATGAACAAAAAATGCAGGCTCTAATCCGAGGCTGGCGAGCGATCTGGGAGCGAGGTGATTTCCCATTCTATTACGTGCAACTCGCCCCATATCGAAAGTACCAAGGCGATCCCACACTGCTGCCACAAATCTGGGAAGCGCAAAATGCTGTTCTCGATCTTCCAAATACCGGTATGGCTGTCACAACGGACATCGGAAACCTCGATAATATCCATCCCAAAAACAAACAAGATGTCGGAAAACGTTTGGCGCTGTGGGCGCTGGCCAAGACTTACGGCAAAGGAAACACCGTTTATTCAGGCCCCCTGTACGAGTCAATGAAGACCGAAGGCAACACGATCCGCCTTCGCTTTCAGCATGTCGGTAGCGGGCTTGCTTCCCGTGACGGTGAACCGTTGAGCTGGTTCACGATTGCGGGAGACGACGGAAACTTCGTCGAAGCGACTGCCGTGATTGACGGCGACAGCGTCGTCGTCTCGAGCGATCAGGTGGGGTCCCCCAAGGCGGTTCGAATGGGTTGGCACCAAGATGCCGAACCCAACCTGATGAGCAAGGACGGTCTCCCAGCGTCGCCGTTCCGCACGGATCGTTGAGGACTGGGAAAAATCGATGACTCGTTCAGTGTTTGTCGGCCGCGAGGCTTTCCTGAAGTTTTTGACTAATCGCGGCTGAACGCTCACCGGATGATGTTACTTCAAAGACTCTGCTGCTCGGTCCGGTGACGGAAATCTCAATCCGCAAGTGATCTTTCGGGAGAATGTCCAGCACACGGTCCGCCCATTCAATAAGGCAAACGCCATCCGATTCAAATATCTCGTCAATTCCCAACGCGAGAAACTCGTCGGAATCGCTGAGGCGATAAACGTCGCAGTGATAGACCGGCAGACGGCCTTGATACTGCTGAATGAGGACGAATGTTGGGCTATTGACAATTTCTTCGTCGGCTTCGAGTCCCCCCACAACCGCTTTGATCATCTGCGTCTTACCCGCACCTAATCCGCCGATCAGCGCCACGGTTATTCCCCGGTCGAGAATCCGCCCGAGCCGATCGCCGAATCGCGCTGTGTCTGGTTCGCTCTTCGAATCTAAGTTCCAAGGCTTCTGTGCGAATTGGCTCATGTGGAAATCCAACGCCGTCGATCTTCGTCCAAAACGAATGCTTTCGGATTTACTCCGTGTTGAGTATTGGCGTAAGCTGCTGGATTGCCGCACGGCCCCGACCCGAATCGTTATCCTGTCGCTTTTCGTTTTTACTGTCGCAATACCAACTCTGCAATCTCGTTAGCGGACTCACTGCCGGCAATCTTCAATTCCTGACACTCCTCGAGATTTCGAAACCAGGTGCATTGCCTTTTTGCGAACTGCCGTGTGCGCGTCTGAATTAATGATTCGCACGTCGCAAGATCGACATCGCCATCAATGTAGTCGATGACTTCTTTATATCCCAGCGCTTGGCGCGCCGTATGACTCAGCTGGCCTTCCATAGCAAGTAAACCCTCAACTTCGGAAATCAGGCCCTGATGTAACATATGTGATACACGCAGATTGATTCGTTCGTGCAACCAATCTCTCGGCGGTGAAAGCCAGTACACATGCTCCGGTCTCATCTCCGGAGAAAAAGGCAATTGTCGCTGTTGCGAGGAAAGCGGTTGACCAGTCAGTTCCAACACTTCCAATGCGCGCACAATTCGACGCTGATCGTTGGGATGTATTCGAGCCGCTGAATCGGGATCGCGCTGTTGCAGGGCTGAGTGAAGATAGCCGGCCCCATGCTGCGCCTCTTCGTGTTCCAAACGGGAACGTATTTCCCAGTCCGCCGCCGGACCGACAAATACACCTCGCAATACTCCACGCAAATAGAGGCCTGTCCCGCCCACAAATAGCGGAACGCGGTCACGGGCCAGAATCTCCCCACAGGCTGACGCCGCAGCTGCAACATACTCGGCAACGCTAAATTCTGCGGTCGGCTCGATCAGATCGATGAGATGATGCCGGATCCTGTCCCGGTCATCCCGACTCGGTTTGGCAGTCCCGATATCCATCGACCGATAGATCGCCATAGAGTCGAGCGAAATTATTTCGGCATTGAGTTTCTCAGCCAGGCACAAAGCCGACTCGCTCTTTCCGCAAGCTGTCGGACCGGCAAGAAACCAACACTGTTTCAAATGCTCCTGAGGTATTTCCATTTGTTTCGAAATTAGTTTGTAACATCGCCATTGGCAAACTCAACTGACGCAGGAATCGCCTGGAAATGTCCAAACACGGGATACTCGACTACAGGCAGCTCGAGCGCGCCCCACGAAGCACAGGCACAGCATTTCCGTTAGAGCGGTTTACCAATTCCCCAAGGCGTTTCCGGCTCGTGGAAGCCGGCTATCATAGAACACAACCCGATTGCCGCGGCCACAAATCAGCGTAATTTGCTGTAGAACAGTTCATCCGGAGCCGTCTCCTTTTTTGAACTCGACACTTCGCCAGGACAAGAGAACCTGATGAAACAGCCACAGTTGGGCGCGGGGCACCAGGCTGTTGTCCTTTGATTGATTTGCACCTAATATGTCTTTAGCGGTGTGAACTTTCCCGGGCCAATTCGGCTTCGTTTACGCACACGGATCACTCTGTCACCAACCTAGAAATCATCTAATTATCGAAAACTATCATGGCATTATTTGAAGCTCAAATCTTACTGGCCTGCACTGCAGAAGAGGCATTCGATTTCCTGATCCAAACAGCGAATATCGAATTGCTAAGTGACCCGAGGCTCGACATGGAGATTATTGCAGCCCCGGACACGCTCGAAATGGGGAGCAGGATTGAATTTACAGTCAACGGCTTCGGAATCCCGCAGAACGTCATTCACCGCATCTCATCCGTCGATCGCCCAAATCAATTCATCGAGGAACAGGAAACTGGGCCCCTGCAGTTATGGAGGCACGAGCACTTGTTCTCAGCAAACGAGTCGGGGCAAGTTACCGTGATCGACCGTATTGAGTTTGAGCCGCCAGGTGGAGTCGCAGGGTTTCTTATCAACGAAGAGCGAATTCGAGCCTCGCTGGATGGTGGTTTTCAACATCGTCACGAGCATCTCGCCTCACACTTTGGACGTGGCACCGATTGAGGTCTCCGCATGAGCAACGGCAGCGGCGGAAACTCCGGAACGGCCATCGCACTATTTGGCCTGATCTTCCTTTTCATGGGCTTTTTGGCGCTGACGGCTATCGTTCTGCAATCGGTATTGGTGTTCTCCGTCTTGCTGATGATCGCCGGATTCTTCCTCTACGGGCTATTCCACTACGTCGTTTGGGGCCGCTGGCTTTCGAAGCAACTCGAAGCCGAAGAAGAGGAGACAAAATAATTGTCGTCTCCGCTCAAAGCGCGTAGGCGATTTCATGACCGAGAATGCGCCGAAACCGCTATGTGACTTGATTGCAATCGTATCGATGGCAAATCAAACGTCGTCTTAGGCGGTATGAAATAGCGGGCTGCGAATGAGGCCCAGTCGGTGCGACCAGTATCTCGCCAGTGTCATCAACGTCGCGGTGCCATAGGTGACACTCCTGCGAAAGCAAATACTGGAGGCCTCGTCAAAATATCGAACCGGAACGGGAATATCACCGATTCGAAAACCAAAATGAACGGCCTGTGCGAGAAATTCGCTGTCGAAGACGAAATCGTCGGAGTTGCGTTCGAACGGAATCGTTTCCAGTACCGATCGGCGATAGGCCCGAAATCCGCTATGGAAGTCGCCAATGTTTTGCCCGAGCGAAATATTCTCAATTGTCGTCAACGCACGGTTGGCGACGTACTTGTAGGCGGGCATTCCACCGGCGAGCGCTTCCCGGCGAGTCCGAATTCGCGAGCCGAGTATGCAGTCGCAGATATCCAGGTTCAGCAACTTGACTGCAATGTCGACAACCCGGCTGTCATATTGATAATCCGGATGGACCATAACCACGTTGTCGGCGCCACGGAGTAGGGCGTGGCGATAACAGGTCTTTTGATTTCCCCCGTACCCTTGATTTCGACGATGTTCGATAACAGTTAGTCCCAACCGACGTGCCAATTCAACAGTCCCATCGCTGCTACAATCGTCGACAAGAATAATCTCATCCACACTTTCGCTTGGCAAATCGGAAAGCGTCCTCTCGAGGGTTGACTCGGCATTGTACGCCGGCATGACGACAACCGTCCGCTTGGTCCGGGTCCTCGAATCGGCGATTTCGTCGAGTAGCGGTGCCAATCGATCAAGCTGCTCGTGCGCGTTGCCAACAGAATCGTCGACCTGTACCGCAGTCCTATTGGCGGACACATTTTCTAAAACCGCTGAATCAGAAACGACCACGTGACTACTCCGGGGCGTTAGCCGGCTGTGAGGAGGTTTTTCGTCGTCAGAACTGCAACCAATGCAATCCCGAGACAGAAGCGTCGACTCAACTCTACGTCAGAACCGGCGTTGAAGCCGTTTGTCACACAGCAGGCCAAGCGGCCGGACCGGTCCAAGAAATCGAGGGCAACTGTTGTGACGAATGCATCGACTCGATCGATTCTCACGATTGCTCGAGTCGCAACGGACGATGCCGCCATCAACATGAGCTATAGTTCTTTCGAACGTCCAGATTGCGAAACGAGGGCCTATAACCTCCTGACCGCGGTGAGTAGCCGTGCCTGGCTACGCCAGTCCGGAATCACTCGAAATCGCATCTGGTAGTAGCCTTCGAATTCGAAACGCTGATCAATGCTTTCATTGCAATACGAATCCGACACGATCGACGCGAACAACGTCGATGGTACATCAGCACGTAACCGAAAGCGGTTCTTGCCGGCCGATTACGCCTTAATGTCCGTCTTGATGGCGTGCATCGCGATAACGTACTGGCCTGCCGCGACATTCGATTTTGTCAATTGGGATGACCCTTGGTATATCACCAATAACCCGTTGATTCGCAGTTGGCATCCTGCGAATCTGGCACGCATTGCGACAGAACCGGTGACACGCAACTATGCACCGCTGACAATTCTTTCGTTCTTGATCGACCATACGTTTTGGGGGGACCAACCGACCGGCTACCACCTCACCAATATCCTGTTGCACGCAGCCAATGCGATTCTCGTCTATGTCCTGATCATGCAATTGACCGGGAACCGCGTCATCGCCTGGACGACTGCTGCATTCTTTGCGCTGCATCCAGTCCAAGTGGAGACAGTCGCTTGGGTTTCTTCGCGAAAAGGGCTGCTGTCAGCCACTTTCATGCTGGCATCGCTCATCCAGTGGTTACGACTCGATCGCAAACCGAAGAATGAGGCCTTGGGAATTGTGTTTCTCACAACGGCACTGTTTTCGAAGGCGATTGCAGTCGTCGTTCCCCCCATCGTTCTGTGCTACGACGTTCTTGTCCGTCGTCAACGGTGCTCCGAAGCAATTGTCCGCCAGTTTCTGCCGGGCCTGTTGGCGGTTTGGGTCCTGCTACTCACCATGTCCGCCCAAACAACCGAGTTGGGTGGAGTACGCCACCATCTGCACTTTGGAAAGCTTCAAATACTGATGATTGACCTGGTCATCATGTGGCGATACGTCAGTATGTTGTTGTGCCCGGCCCACCTTTCTGTTCTTTATGATCCGGCGACAACGAATTTCGGCTTTGCTGCCGCCATTGCAGCGGTCGGGTGGGGCCTGGTCGCGACCATTGTGTACAGACTTCGAACCAAGAATCGATTGATTCCATTTGCGGCGGTCACTTTCTTGTTGTTACTGGTGCCGGTACTCAACCTGTTTCCGATCACCACACTGATGAACGATCGCTATCTGTATTTGCCGACGATACCCTTTTTCGCGGTCGCGATCAGCGGATGCTGGCGGTCTGCCGGCTGGATCGCGAAGCGTTTTGGCGAACGCAGAATGCAGCAATCACTACGACTTGCACTGTCGGTGACGGTTACGACAATTCTCGCCGCTGCAGTCGTGTCGACCGCAGTACGCACACAGCATCGGCTCCCGGTTTGGAAATCGGGATTGGCCCTTTGGCAGGATACAATTCAGAAGACGCCACAACTGTCGGTCGTCCGAATTCAACTTTCGGACGCGTTGCGTGACGCCGGACGACGGGAAGAGGCGATCGAGGTACTCGAATCGGCACTGATTGAAACGACGCCCGATCTTGCTGACCGAAATCGAATCGACCGCAAGCTTGCTGAATTACGGCAGCAGCCAGATCCGTCGTTCGATGGAACGTAACACGCGAAGACCAGTTTATTGCAATGCCCGCGCGAGTTCCGCTTCGCTAGTCTTGCGACGCATGCGATCGATGGCGGCCGCCCTTTCGGAACGGGTTTCGTTATAGATCGCTCGAATAAGTCGTTCTTCCGCAGCCGTTAGCGGACATTGGCGCCGCGCCATCGCTTGCCTGGCCGTTGAAATCACGTCTTCGAGTGAACAACCATCGTCGAGTTGACCATTCCAAATGCGGCAGAATGACGGAATATGTTTGGGTAACAACCTTCCGTCCGGCAGAATCATACAGAATGCGCCGATCGACGACCCGGTATTGAATAAACTTCCAAGCGCGGTCTTCGTATGGTCGCCGATGAAACAGCCGACTTTGGTAAGCCCCGAATCGACAATCGTCCCGGATATCGGCACGCGAACACTCGAATAATCGTTTTTCAGATCGCTATTTGTTGTTTCCGCACCAAGGTTGACCCAAGGACAGACATAGGCGTGCCCTAAGAAACCATCATGGTACTTGTTGACATGCCCCTGCAGAATTGACGCTTCAATTTCACCACCGACTCGACAATTGGGACCAATCGTTGTCCCACCCCGAATGTTCGCTCGGAATAACCGCGATTCCGATCCGACATGGCAAGGTCCCTCAAGTCGCGAGAACGCCTGAATGACGGCGTTCGGACCAACGGTCACCGGCCCTTGCCTGGCATCGATAACGACAAAAGGATCAATCTCGGTGGTCGGATCAATCGACACGTGAGCACTCGAACCCAGAATCGCCACATGCTCCGGAAGGTTTCCACCGTTTCGTGCCACTCCAGTGGCGAGATCGAAGTCTTGAGAAAGTTGATTCGCATTTTCGTCGATCAGTTCCCAAGGGCGGCAAACGAGTTTTCCAGCTGACCGAACCGCGCGACGAGTGCCGGCGAGCGTTTCGATAGTGCTCACCAGGTTGGTAACGGTCATCCTGTGGGCGTCCTCTGGCGTCACCCAGATATACGCAACTTGGTCATCAATAATTCCGACGTCGTCGATTGGCAAATCTGGCAACGAACATACTGAAGGAGCATCCGGCAACCATCGACCGTTAATAAACAATGTCGGTCCGTCGCTTAGCCAACCGAATTCGTTCACGAAGGCATTGGAATGACACTGCAGGTATGTTTCCACCAAAGAATCGCGGACAAACGCCCCCCAGTCGATGACATTGAGAGTTTCGACGATGCGCTCACGCGAGCAGAATCGACCGCAGACCAATTCGAAGATCGGTCGCATCAATGTCAAAGGGGAGAATCCCACGACATTCGAATCTTCGAAAAATGCGACTCGCATAGACTGTCTCGTTCCGCTGATTCACCACGATGGATCAAGGAAATGATCGTGCTGCATCCCAATCTGAGGGCACGAAGTGATTTGCTGCTGTGTGCCAAGAATCTCCACGGGGCGGAACAATACCGATTTCCGCCCGATTTGGAAAGATGGGTCGCCGCCGCACCGTCTGGAAGCGGCAGTCGATGAATTGAGAAATGAGGCGTTTCCGTTAAGGGAAACCCTGGGATAACGAGTTTAGTTCGTGAAGAAATCATCGGTAAACTGATATTCCACCGGCGTTTGCCGCTCCCGGTTGTCGCACTTCGCATCCGCCCACCCCGCAAAACAACGTAAAGCATTATTAAAAATACACTTACAGAAACAGCATCTGATCACTTTCGACTTAACCGCCCGATCCGGCGGACCCTTGAGAGTCTGGATTTCAAGGACTAGAATAGTGGCCACTTTAAGGGGTCATGGGTCGAGAACGATTTTTGCCTCGAGATTTTCGAGGATTGGGCCGACGCTCAAACCCGCATTCATGCCGGGCGCCGCGACCAAAAAATCAGCACTGATTTTCAGCGGGTGCCTTTGGTTCGCTCATCGGAGTCATAACTCGGCCGACGGCTGTGTATGTGCCGTTTTATGTTGGTGACATCTTCCCGATGAGACAAACAACGAAACAAACTGAGAGAAAATTCTGTAAAGGAGCCGTACAGTGGCTGTAAACGTCGGTATCAATGGATTCGGGCGAATTGGTCGTATCACATTCCGCGCCCTTGCGTTACGTCCGGAAGAATTCAACATCGTGGCAATCAACGATTTGGGGGATCCCAAGTCGCTGGCCATGTTGCTGAAGTACGATAGCGTTCAGGGGCGGTTTCCTGGCACGGTCGAAACGGACGGAAACTCTTTGGTCGTTAACGGCAAGTCGATCAAGGTTTGTGCCGAGCGCGATCCGCGAGAATTGCCTTGGAAAGAACTGGGCGTGGAAGTTGCCTTGGAATCGACTGGATTCTTCACCAAGCGTGAAGCTGACGGAAAACCGGGCTACGACAGCCATATTACAGCCGGGGCACGGAAAGTCATTATTTCCGCACCAGCCAAAGACCAGCCGGATTTGACGGTTGTCTTAGGCGTGAACGACGACCAACTCACTTCAGACCATCACTGTGTGTCGAATGCCAGCTGCACGACCAACTGTCTCGCCCCCATGGTCAAGGTCTTGGACGAGACGTTTGGCCTACAGCAAGGGTTGATGACAACCGTGCACGCTTACACAAACGACCAACGCGTCTCAGATCAACTTCATAGCGATCCACACCGGGCGCGTGCGGCCGCGATTAACATCATACCCACTTCGACTGGGGCGGCGAAGGCGGTCGGACTGGTCCTTCCCAATCTGAATGGAAAACTCACCGGCATCAGCCTACGTGTGCCTGTTCCCGCGGGAAGTATTACCGACTTGGTCGCAACACTCGGTAAGGATGTTGAAGTCGCGGACGTCAATGCAGCCATGAAGGCGGCAGCCGATGGGCCGTTGAAGGGAGTTCTCGAATACACCGAGGACCCAATTGTCTCGAGCGATGTTGTCGGCAACCCGCACAGTTGCATTTTCGACGCGAGCTGGACCACTTCGATCGGTGGCAATATGGTCAAGGTCCTTGGATGGTACGACAATGAATTTGGCTACTCGAATCGCACTGCCGACCTGATCGCAAAGATTGCAACGAAATAGGTGACTCAAATCAGCGGGATTTGGCGACGCAGGGTGCGAAAAACGATGGTGTTGACCGGCACTTTTTTGCCGCAAGACCCACGGTTGCGTCGTCAATTCGATTTCGCCAATCCAAATACGACAAGCGTCGATCACCGGCACCTCAGGCGTCTTGTCATGGAAGCCGGCACGTTGAGAGGATCTTGTGCCTAAGGCCTTTTCGGCAATAACAATCTCCGCTGATCGGGCAGCATTCGACTGGACGCAAGTTGTTTAACCGTACACAATATCTGTGCATTTCAATCAAATTATGAAAGGATGCTTCGGCAGTTGGACCTCGAGTCGAGAATATGGCGAGTCACTCGAATGAGGACTTTGCGACAGCTGCCAAAGTCATTTCTAATACGGCGCTGGTATGAGCCGAGAATCGATTCTGAATCAGCTCCGTGAGAATTCACCGCTGATCGCGCCATCAATGCTCAAATGTGACTTTGGAAACCTGCAACGCGAAGTGGCGATGCTGGAGTCTGCGGGCGCAAAGGTACTTCATTTGGATGTCATGGACGGACATTTTGTTCCGAATCTTTCATATGGCGCTATGGTCATTGACCGCCTTCGCCGGATGACGAACTTGGTGTTTGACGCTCATTTGATGATCTCCAATCCTGACCAATATTTGGACGATTTTCTAAGCGCCGGGTGCCAGGCCGTCACCTTTCATGTGGAAGCCGTTGCCAATCCGGCTGATTTATTGCAGCGCATCCGAAAGGCCGATGCGATCGCGGGCCTCGCCGTCAATCCGGGGACTCCGATCGACACAATCCAAGACTTGGTACCGGAATGCGATTTGATTCTGATCATGAGTGTGGAACCCGGTTTCGGCGGCCAGCAGTTTATCGCGTCTTCACTCGATAAACTGCGCGAAGTCAAACAAGTGGCCGGGGGAGAATCGTTGTTGTCGATCGACGGTGGCATTGGACCATCGACGATATCAGAGGCATCGAAGGCTGGCGCTGACATTTTCGTCGTGGGAAGCGCCGTTTTCGAAGCCAACGACTATGGAGACGCCATTGCGGAGTTGACTCAACTCGCGGCAGCAGCGTAGTGCTTCCCAACCCACCGTGGAGCAATCAATGACGACAGTTGTTCTCATTCGCCCCGGATGCACGGACTTCGACGATCAGCGCCGAATTCAGGGCACTTTGGATCTGCCGCTCAACGATCGGGGCCACGAGCAAGTCGAACGCATCGTGAATTCTCTCGAAGGATTCTCCATCGATGCGGTCTACACGGGACCATGCGAGCCTGCCCGCGCAACCGCCGAAACCATCGGCGATAAACTCGGAGCTCCGGTTAAGGAATCTGAAGGGTTGCGCAATCTTGATCAGGGGCTTTGGCAGGGACTACCCGTGGATGAGGTCCGCCGCAAATACCCGAAGGTATTCAAGCAGTGGCACGATTCGCCGGAGACGATCTGCCCTCCGGAGGGAGAGACCGTTCCCGACGCTGTGGCCCGCATTCAAAAAGCATTACGCAAGCCTTTGAAACGAAGATCGGCAATCGCGGTTGTCGCTTCGGAACCATTGGCCACGCTGATTTGCGGAGTCCTCAAAGGAATCGAACCGGAAATCGCCGCCGTCGGAAACGGGGGAGAATCCGATCCGGAAATAGAAGTCGTCAATACGGACATCGGCGAACTTCAACCACAAAATGGCGAGAAGCAGGTTAACGGTGCCGATGTCGCGCCGCAGGGGGAAAAACGATGAGTTCCGTTGGCCGTGCGGATAATCAATCGTGGATCGGACATTCCACACGCCAAAAGCGGGGTGTGCCGGAGGGACTGTGGCTCCGCTGCGATGGCTGCAATGCCACGGTCTTTCGCAAACAAGTGGAAAGCAACCTTCGAATCTGCCCCGAATGCGGTTATCACTTTTATGTTCCGGCCAAGATTCGCATCGAGCAGTTACTCGATAGCGACAGCTTCGAAGAGTGGTTTACGGACTTGAGTCCCTGTGACCCCCTCGGTTTCGTCGATAAAAAACCCTATAAAGATCGTCTTGTTGTCGAGCAGAAAAAGACAGGCCTCAGCGACGCCTGCATGACTGGCCGCGGTTACATGCGTGGCCGCCCGTTGGTCTTCTGTTTGACCGATTCCGCCTTCATTATGGGTAGCATGGGCTCGGTCGTCGGTGAAAAATTGACCCGCGCAATTGAGCGCGCCACCGAACTCAATCTCCCACTCGTCATTGTGAGCGGCTCCGGCGGCGGTGCCAGAATGCACGAAGGAATCTTGTCGCTGATGCAAATGGGAAAAGTTTGCGCGGCATTGGCCCAATTCCATGAAAAACAAGGGCTATTTATTTCGATCCTCACCAATCCAACGATGGGAGGAGTCGCCGCAAGCTTCGCCTCGCTGGGGGACATCGTTATTGCCGAGCCAAAAGCCCTCGTCGGGTTTGCCGGTCCTCGGGTTGTTCAGGCCACCGTCAATTCCAAGCTTCCCGACGAATTTCAAACCAGTGAATTCTTGCTGAAGTATGGATTTGTCGATCGCATTGTCGATCGACATGACATGCGCAGCGAAATCGCGAGAATCATCGACTACTGCGGCCAATGAGCTGGTTCAAGCAACTCTTCAATAAAGAACCCAAGGCTCCAGTTATCGACCTGACGAAACGATTCGATTTGTTGGGCCGTGTCGGTCGCGGTACGATGTCGAAAGTCTGGCGAGCCCGCGATACGAACACGGGAAAAACCGTCGCCGTCAAAGTCCTCGATAAGGAAAAGACCAAGCAATTCGAGGCCCGATTTGCCGGACTGAACAAGCCGACTGAGGGAGAAGTCGCCGTCCAGTTGAAGCATCCCAATATCGTCACCACATTCGAACATGGGGTCACAAAAGACGGCGAACAAGTGTTGGTGATGGAGTTTATCGAAGGCGTTGGCCTGAGCTACCTGATCGATACGCAAAACGAAACCATGCAGGAACATCGAGTCAACCTCATGGTTCAATTGGGCGACGCGATTGACTACTTTCACCGAAGTCACTGGATTCATCGTGACATTTGTCCCCCCAACGTGCTTGTCGACCGCAGTCAGCGAGTCAAGATGATCGATTTCGGGCTCGTCGTGCCCGATACGCCGGACTTCCGCCGACCAGGCAATCGAACGGGCAAAGCCAATTACATGGCCCCCGAATTGATGAAGCGGCAAAAAACCGATCAGCGAATCGATATCTTCTCCTACGCCGTGACCTGCTACGAAATGTATACCAAGCAGTTACCATGGAAGCCCGGGGAAACGATCGAAATGATGGTTCGCCATTTGAACCAACCGCCGAAAGACATTCGC
The DNA here is from genome assembly GCA_028284485.1 of Planctomycetaceae bacterium. Classification (GTDB taxonomy): domain Bacteria; phylum Planctomycetota; class Planctomycetia; order Planctomycetales; family Planctomycetaceae; genus JANQRQ01. The sequence goes on from JANQRQ010000217.1 coordinate 25,538, forward strand.
GAACTTGTCAACGATATTAATCCCAAAATTGCCGACGCCATCATGCGCGGGCTCGCCCAATCTCCTGACGATCGATGGAAAACCGTGGGCGACATGGTTGCGGCAATTCGCAAAGCCACTTAAGTTGTCGAGTGCCGACAACTCCTCGGCTGATGCCTGTTTCACGATCGTATTCCCGACACTGCTGATTCGATAATCGCCAAACTGATGGACCGACTTGCACATTTGAATCCCGCTCAGCGACAAGCGGTTCGGACCCTCTCTGGCCCTTTGCTCGTTCTAGCCGGCGCTGGGACTGGAAAAACGCGTGTCATCACTCACCGCATGGCCGAATTAATTCGCGGTGGAGTCCCGGCTGACCGCATTCTTTCGGTCACCTTTACAAACAAAGCCGCACGGGAGATGCAGCAACGGACTTCGGAACTGTTGGGCACCAGACTGAAGAAACGCCCCTGGATTTCCACATTTCATTCGCTGTGCGTGCGTATTTTGAGGCAGGACGCGACAGCACTCGGCTATCCGTCCGCTTTTACGATCTTTGACCGAGGCGATCAGGAGTCGGCTGCAAGAACAGCGCTTCGCGATATCCGCGTCGATGATCAATCGCTGCGGCCGGGAGATCTCTTGGCCCAGATCAGCCGGTGGAAAATGGCCGGCTTACCCCCGAGCCGGGCAACGTCAACTGCAGAGTCCGATGTCGACTTTCTGGCTGCGACGGCTTATCGCCGCTATCAGGCCAAGTTACGATCACAAGGTGCTGTCGACTTTGACGACCTGCTAATGCTGACGAATCAGTTATTTGCCGAGTATCCCGATGTTTTGTCGCGGCACCAGAACCGATTTGACCACATCCAAATTGACGAATACCAAGATACCAACCGTGTGCAATTCGATCTGGTCGAAGCCTTGGTACGTGGCCACGGAAACATTTGCGTGGTTGGCGACGACGACCAGTCGATTTACGGCTGGCGTGGCGCTGAGATCACACACATCTTGAACTTTCAGAATTGTTTTTCGGGAAGCCAAGTCATTCGCCTGGAAGAAAACTACCGCTGCACAGACAAGATTCTCGATCATGCCAATCGACTGGTTCAGCACAATCAAGGGCGGCATGACAAGCGGTTGATTGCCAACAAACGCTCGCGTTCGGAGGTCCGGTTTCTCGAATTCGATGACGAAGTCGCTGAAGCTGAAGGAATTGTTCGAGATATTCGCGAAAGCATCACCAGCGGCCGTACGGCCGTCGAAGATATCGCCATACTCTTTCGTACCAACGAGCAACCGCGGATCTTTGAATCGGAGCTTCGCCGCGCACAAATCAAATACATCGTCATTGGCAGCCAATCCTTCTTCGATCGCCGCGAGATACGCGACATACTGGCCTACCTGAAAGCCTTGGCAAGACCGAACGACGACGAATCTCTACTTCGCATTATCAACACACCCGCACGCGGCATCGGGACGACGACGGCACAAAAGCTCTTGTCCCGGGCAGTCAAGCAAGGCTGTAGTTTTTGGGATGCTGTTCCCACGGCGACCGCTCAAGGGGAAATCACACAAGCTGCAAACAAGGCCCTGGTCGCATTTCAGTCGTTGTTGGACCGCTTTCGCTACCAGTTCGACAGCTCGCCGGACTTGGCAGAAACATTACAAGACCTGCTGCGCACGATCGATTACGAAGCCGAGATCCGAAAGCAATACAAAACTCCCGAACAACAGCTGGCTCGGATTGCGATGTTGGATCAATTGGTGTCAGCGATGGCCGAATACTCGGAGCATGCTGCTGCCCCCAATCTTCAAGAATTCCTCGAAGAAGCGGCGCTCACCGGCCGAGACGAAGAAACCGATCGCGACGAACAGGTCGCCGAAAAAGCCCTCAAGTTGATGACGCTGCACAGCGCAAAAGGGCTCGAATTCCCCAGCGTCTACCTGGTCGGCATGGAAGAGGGCATCCTACCGCACCATCGCTCACTCGAATTATCCGGTTCGGCCATCGAAGAAGAACGGCGATTGGCCTACGTCGGAATCACGCGAGCCATGGATCATTTGTCGATTAGCCGCGCTGCCAACCGCCGAAAATGGGGCAGACTTCGCCCGTCGATACCTTCCCGCTTCCTCTTCGAAATGCGGGGGCTGCAAACCGACGATGCCGATGAACAAATCGAAGTTGCGAGCGAAGAACTTCCGTAAGACTCATTCGGTTGGACTTCGCCGGCAGCCACCGGGGCACGACATTACGGATCGGCAACATCCTGCTTGTGCTCCACAAGCTTGCGATTGTAATGCGCAATCGTTTCCTTTCGTCGCAGCATCCCCAACAGCTTGCCCGAGTCTGCAGGATCGATCACTGGCAACTCGTCGATGTTGCGTGCGGTAAATCGCCTCATCGCGGTA
>JANQRQ010000063.1 GCA_028284485.1 Planctomycetaceae bacterium
AATTGACCGCATTGTGTGATCGATCCGATTTCTGTCGTGGAAACAGCGACTCCGAAGTCAGCAACCTTCACCCGCCCTCGGGCATCCAAAAGCACATTCTCGGGCTTCAGGTCCCGGTGGAGAATTCCATGCTCGTGAAGACAGGATAGTGCTTGCACAATGGAGCAGAGCATCGGCCTCGCCTGTTCAACGGGCATTGCGACACCAGGCTGCAACCGCTGACGAAGGCTCGCTCCATCGATGTATTCCATTACCAAAAATGGTTGACCTTCGTAGATCCCGCGATCCAGAATCTCCACGATGTTGGGATGCGCAATATCAGCTGTCAATTCGGCTTCGCGATCAAATCGGCGCGTTAACTCCTCCTGGCAAGAAGGAGACTTGACGTTCACCGTTTTGATCACAACCTGTCGGTCAAACGACGATTGGTTGGCAAGAAACACATCCCCCATTCCCCCTGCACCAACCCGCCGAAGAATCTCATAGCCGGGGATCGCAGACCTATCAGCGAACAATTCCGACATGCCGGAGGCTTCCTCTCACAGAGATGCGCAACAAAATTTGTAATGCTACCCCTGCTCAACCAAGCCGTACTCGACGAGTGCGCCGAACTGACAAGTTTGACTGAATCATGGTATACATAATGCCACGCGTATAAAACCCTCAATCGGGGCAAAGCTTCGACAGATCATCGAGACGTGTGACGACCATCTGCCGGGGGGTTGCGCAATTCGTTTAGAAGTAACTCTGGGCGATCGTGGTGCGGCGTGCGGCAAGTACTACCTTCGCACCCCCAACCTTAGGCAGACAGTTCCACCTGATTCGGGTTAGCTCCGGCGATCAAGTGTTTGAACGATGCCCTTTTAGCATGACCTGCGATTCGGTCGTCGATTGCTAGCATTGAAACCAATTCACGTTCATTGCTTTGTGCTCAATCCCTCAGACTCCGACACTTCGCGCGGGACAAAAACCGTGTTGCGATGAAGACTAAGCAGGGGTGGAACGTTCAGCAGCATCACCGCACCCCGAGTCAGTGTTGTGGTCTGCCACACTTGACCGTCGGCCCCGTTCGGAACTTTCACCGACACGTAAGACTCTCCTTCGACTCGATCGGCGGGTACAAGATCTCGTCGGCCCTTGCCAGGAATGACCAAACTCAATCGTGGATTCGCATCGACGACCAGTTCACGAGTTCCCTTTGGTACATAGAAGTAATGTGGTCCGCTGTAGGAGATCCACGCTGGACGTGTGACGGAAGCTTCAAACATGAATGGAGTTTCCGGAGCGACTCGTAAGGTAAAATCACCGGAAATCTCAACGCGGTATTCAAACGCGCGCGGCAGTTCAATTTCGACGTCGTGAAATTTGTCGGCGGCCTCTGTGGCAGAGCGAAACTCCTTTTCGTAAATCACATCGTTGCGCATATACACCGTCATCGTGACTGGCTTCGAGGTCGGCGCAATTCCAAACTTGGCCGTCTGTCGTCCCGACGCCCCCAAGTACCCAAGAAGCCCGCTTCGAAATCGGCTGACCGCTGACTTCTCTTGCGGCGTGCTGTGGATATGACTGGCACCAGCGTCTTCGCCAGAAACTCTGACTCGATCGAAGTATCGCGAGAAAGCAACCGTGGGATCTCGGTCGGCTTTAAGCGCCGAGACGGTTTGCTCAAACAAACTTTGAATCTCGGTGTCCGTCAAATCGCCACCGGTCTTCCAGATCGGATCACGGTCCTTGTTAGCCATATAAAACTCAAGCCGCTTGTCTCGAACGGGCAGTCCGTTGCATAGCCGCCGCGCCAAAGCATAGTAATGGATCGTGTCGCGATGCCGGATTCGCCAGGCGTAATTCATCAATTGCTTTAGTGCATCGTAATAGGTATCGTTTCGATCGCTGCTGCGTCCTCGGACAAGATCAAACTCGCGAAACTTCGCGACATAGATGAGGTAGGCT
>JANQRQ010000221.1 GCA_028284485.1 Planctomycetaceae bacterium
ATTAGCTGTACTCCGACTGCCGCCGCCAAATGAAAGATGCCGTCGCAATTGCGAACGGCGTCGTCAAAGACAGGGTCGTTTGTAAAGTCGCCAATGACATACGAAAACTCGGAGTGATCCGCACAAGCATGGAGATTCAGCATTCGTCCGGTAGAAAGATCGTCCCAGACCTGAACACGATTTCCGGACGCCAAAAGATGCTCTGCGAGGTGGCTGCCGATAAACCCTGCTCCACCGGTGATGAGATAATTCTTCATAAGAGCTGCTTTAAGAATGGTGGGATTCGGTGCACCGTCACTTTGCTACATCAACCCATATTAGCGAACCGCGTGACCGGATCCTAAACCCGAAACTCCGAACAAATGTGCGTTTCTACGACAGTACTTCGCTTTGGGAGCTACGCGTAATCGGAGTATGACATTTGTCGTTTTATTGGAATCAACAGTTTTCGTGCCCGGTTTTTACTTGGATTGAGACGCACAGGGCAACCTCGATGTTATTTGCGTATTGTCCGACGGTATCGGGTCAATCTCAGCACAAATGTCTCGAAGGATAGGGAGGAAATGAGCTGAAAACCTAGACTGCGACAGATGTATTGGACGCTGGGGAATCGTCGAGAATAGGGTTCGGAGTTGGCGGACATCCGACCAGACGTTTCGCAGGGCTGCCGAGGAGCATTTCCGCGATAGGGCTATCGATTCGAGTGCTCAATTGACGGGCAAGCGGAGGTAGAATTGCCAGAATCTCGATTCAATGAGACGTGAATCCCACGGCGTGATAGCTACAGATTTTGCGTAAGCAGTACTATTGAAGGATTTCGAGAGTTCGTCTCACCTCGGCGGGCCGCTTATGTGATGCGTTCTACTCCTCGGACAGTGCCTTCAGTCGGTCTCTCAAATCCTGGATTTCCTTTTCCTGCTCTTCGCAAACGAGGCACAACTCGGCAACAATGTCGGCCAGTTTCTTTACGCTGTGGTCCTTTGCAAACAGGTTGACCGCATTTTGCCTCAGCCGGTTAATAATGGGGCTGCTCACCGAAGTTTCTCCTCGCTCTCAATCTGACGCGATGTGCGACCGCGCGAATGATCTACAATTGTCGAACAATCAAGTCCTTATTGTTCAGTCGATAATTGCCCAATTAGAGCAGGAAGCGTGCTCAGTTTCAAAGCCCACGTGCAGTGGAGTTTGGCATTCTGCCAAGTTTCGGATTCTTCCCATCCAAGATGGAATTGTGCACCGCGAATTTTCGCCTTCGGTCTCTACCGTGTGAATAGCCTCAGTCACATCTGCTCATGGTCAGCCTATTGTTAACGAATCATGAATGCCGCCTCGTTTGGCGCGTGGGCCTGCAGGGATTCGTGCGATCCTCCTTGATTCACCGCGGAGTCGAAAAGCACGCTACTGGTGCTCAAATCGGAGCATGGTCGAAAGAAACATACAAGATGACGGGGCAATCGGCATCTAATCTGTCGCGACGCTCATGGTTGGCGGGCCTTGAAGATATCCGAGGGAGTTTAGAAACTTGTCCGCCTCGATCACTGTTTCTGAGTAGTATTTCGTGCGCCCTTCGCGCCGATTGAAGAATCCGTGCGGTTGGTCCTCGTACAAATGAAGATCACAGCGCCCGCCCGCCTTTTCCATCAGTTTCTTGTAGTTTTGGGCCGTTGATACGGGGATAAGGCTGTCCTTTGTCCCCAAAAAGACGATCGTCGGCGGAGTCTTTCCGTCAATATTGTGCATCGGCGAGAATTCACGCCAGTATTCTTGCACACGGTTGTGGCCATACCCCTCGGGGCCGTTGTCATAAACCGGGTTGAACAAAACAAGGGCGTTCGGTCTGGCGCTGACGGATTGGTCATCCGTCGGATCGTTGAAACCGGAAAGCGTCCCCGTTGCCGCCGCCACATGCCCACCAGCAGAACCACCCCCCGCTGCAAGCCGATCGGGGTCGATGGCGAGTTGGTCGGCGTGGGAGCGAACCCAGCGAACGGCGGATTTGCCGTCCTTCACGCATTCTGAGGGAGGGGTATCGTGACGGCTTTTAACGCGGTATTCAGCGGAAATGGCCACCATTCCTCGAGACGCCAGGTAACGGCATTGAGGATAAAACTGCGACGGTGATCCACCGTTCCAGCCCCCACCGAAGAAAAACACAATCCCCGGTCGACGGTCGGCGGGCTTTTTGCCGTTGGGATAGAAGACATGGACTTTCAACTCGGTTTCACCGATCGTCTTATAGATGAATTCCGCATCCGGATCCTCACCATCGGCTGCCCTTGCGATCGGAGACGCCCAACAGGTGCAAACTGCTAAGGCCAACAGTGCAATTGTTTTTCTCATGAATCTTTCCTCAGGTTGATGGATTCTTATCGATATCCGTTGCATGAAATGATGACGGCAGGTTGGTGAGACGACTTTTCATGCACAATATTCCGAAGCCGCGATGTCTCGCGAATTACTTTCGCTGTGAACTTCCACCCCATCATGCTGTTCTTCGGCGCTTCCATTGTCTACCCACGTCAACTTTCCCGCCTGGCAAAACGCAACGAAGGCCCATCCTCGAGGTCCGTCTGATGGCACGATCCATTGGATCGACTGTGCCGCAGTCGGCTCATCAAAGAGTCCAAAAGATGCTCGACGGTGATCGACCGAAAGAGCCTTGCGTTCCTTGCGCCGCCCGCGACAATGGCGGTCAGCGCGTGCTGACGGAATTCGAATCATCGCGTAGGTTAGGAGAACACCGATTTGAAGTCCCAGGAATTGTTCCCGATGGCATCGACCGAAAATGTCTCCAAGCGGGCAAAAGAATCGGGTAGTCGTCGGTCACCACCGAAAGGCAATGAACTCGACGGAAAGACTTGGGTTCAGTATTCCATCAGCGTTTGGGATGACATTCGAAAGTCTTCCGATGAGACTCGGCTGGGGCACCCCGCGATGTTTCCCACGATGCTTGTTCGACGCCTGATTCAGATGTTTTTGCGTTGCGAACAGCAGGTCGTGCTCGATCCCTTCGTCGGATCGGGCAGTACGGTTGTGGCGGCGCTGGAAGAGGGAAAGTCGGGTATTGGGCTCGATATTTCCGCAAAATACATCGCTTTAGCAGAACAGCGTTGCACTGAAATTCGAACATTGTGGGATGAAGGCAGCAAATGCCAGCGCGCAGACCTTCATGTCAGCGAAGCCGACGAATTGTTGCAGTATGTCAGGCCAAACTCGGTCGATCTGTGCGTCACGTCGCCACCATACTGGGATATTCTCAACCAGCGCCGGACTGCCGATCAAAAAAAAGTACGGCACTACGGAAATCAGGAATCCGATCTCGGGACCGTGACCGACTATCAACAGTTCTTGGGCGGCCTGGAAGGTGTGTTTCGGCGAACGTTTGTTGCGTTGCGGCCCGACTCCTACTGTGTGGTCGTTGTGATGGACATTCGCAAAAAAAACAAGTTCTTTTGTTTTCATGCTGACGTCAGTTCGAGGTTAGAACAAATCGGCTTCACCTTCGACGACATCATCATCTGGAATCGGAAGTCCGAGTACAACAACCTGCGCCCGTTGGGCTACCCGTCTGTTTTTCGCGTAAACAAGGTACACGAGTTTGTCCTGATCTTTAAGACGCCCGGTGAAAAGGTGAAGGCAGAACGTGACGAGAGAATTCTGTCGGAAATCGGCACGGGTTCGGACGAGGCCGAGTCGTAAACTCGCGAAACTACCGATAGTAACTTTTGCTCGAAGCCCTCTAACCTAACGGATGGGGAGTCGCGATTCTTCGAGCACCTTGCGAACTTCCTGTACGACAAGGTCCGGTTGGCTTGCAAAGATGGAATGGCCGCTTTCTTCTGCGAAAACGTGTCGGGCATGCGGAATGTGTTTCTTCAGCCATTGGTCATAGATCAGGATTTTATCCCGGACGTCAGTCTTTGTGTTTCGCCCGTCCGTGCCTGTGATTTGTACGACCGGCACTTGAGGCAGTGACCGAGCCTGGTGTGCTTGCTCTAGCGTTGCCGGCAGCGATTCCCACTCAGCGCGTCGCCCCGGTTCTGCAAACTGCGCCATCACCGGCATCGCTTCCTGAAACAGTCGCCAGCCCTCGTCGAACTTGTCAACCTGGTCCGGCTTGTTCTTGAGATACCAATTCCGCATGTCCTCCCAATCGGGAGAAGGATCGAGCAAAATTACGCCGGCGACGTCGTCTGGAAATTCGGATGCAAAGACACGAATGTAATGCCCACCGATCGAGTGTCCCAGGAAGATCCAGGGCGAGGGGATTCCGGCGTCGATCATTGCCTGACGCAGCTCACGCGCGATCTGTAACGCATGCCTTGGCAAAGGCCCCGATTCAGATCCCCCTGTACCGGCGTGGTCATAGGTGACCACCTGAGTGTATTGGGCAAGCCGCGATTGCAGGACCGACGATTCCTCGATCGAGCTGCCGGCGCCATTCTCGACAATGACAGTCGGACTCCCACTTCCCATGCGGAGGATTCGCACTCGATGCCCGCCGGCATCGACCATTTCGCAGGGGTCTTCAACCTTATCCGGGTCGATCCGCCGAGCTTCGATGCTTGCGTCGCCCGCACCTTTCAGAATCAGCGCCGTAGCTCTCCCAGAATCGGAATCGACTTCAAAGCGAAACTCGCCCCCATGACGGTTGGTGGCGAATTGGCGACTCGTTTGTGGAAGCAGCTCGTACGGACTGGCACCTGCCATAAGCCGATCTTGCTGCCGAAACACCGTAAAATGCGCTCCCGAAGGGAGCTCATAGGTGCCGGCATAACTATCGTACAACTGCGGATCGAGCTCGACTAACGCATGCTTGATGAAGCGATCTGCCGGCGATGACTCCTCGCGTTCGCCGCAACCGCACGTTGCAACCAAGCAGATTGAGGTCCATATTGTCAGCCCAAGCTGAGCCGCTGCGGAGTTCTTCATGGTTCCACTCGGCGCAAGTAGTAGAGACAACCGGCCACGAATGTCGCAGGGCCCACCATTCCGCATGTTGCAAAATAGACATCTGGGAAGCTGTCATAGGCGGGCCAGCCTGATAAGTATTTCACGAGGTTCAAGCAGCCAAAAATGATCATCGGCGACAAGAACGCCAACGCGACCGGCGGACCGGAACTTTGCAGCATCGAAGAGGCCAGCCAACCGCATCCTGCGGCCGCAACCCCAACCATTACCAAGCGCGACCGATCGACGAAGTCGCCGGTGAAGATGAAAGGCGTCTCGGAGTTTCCCGCGAGCCATAAGGCGATCATCACTACTAACCCATTCAGGCCGATGATGACGATTTGCGCGCCGATCAGCAGGCTCGCTTTACTTAGCAGAATTTGCCCTCGCGACGGGGGCAGGTACGCCAAGAATTCGGCACTTCGATCGCCTCGCTCGACGGCAATCAGGTTTCCTCCCAGCATGGCGATTGATGCCTGGGAACACATGAGGCTGAAAAAACTTCCCGTTCCCAACAACGCCGCCCATGCGCTCTCTGCGGGGCCGTCCTCCCAAATGGGAGCATTCATGACCAGCATCGCACCAGGAATGAAATAAGGCACGAGCAGCAATGCCCAGGCCGCGACCAGCGGCAGGCGATTCATGCGCACATCTTTCCAAAACAAGGCTTTCAGCACGGTTTCGATTGCCCTTTGATGAAGTCTTTGAAGATGTCATCCAAGCCCAAATCTAAAACTTCGACTTCTGCAACGGGATTCCCATCGCGAATCTCATCCACAGTGGATTCTTCAAATGGGTACAAGGTCAGCTGCCAATCCCGACGATTGACTTGATTCCAGATCATCTCAGATGGAATCTTTTCAGGCAGCCGTCCTTCCTGAAGAACAGCTCGTACCCGCTTTGTCGAATGCAACAGATCTTCCAGCGGACAATGCACCAGCAATTGACCGGCATTAATTATTGCCACCTCGTCGGCCAGTCGATTGACTTCGTCGAGCTGGTGGCTGGAGAACACGACGGTATTTTCTTCCCGACAGACGCCGGTCAAAACGCCGTCGAGAAATTCTTCCCGCGCGATCGGATCGAGGCCGGAGAGCGGTTCGTCCAATACCAACAGTTCCGGTTCGTGGGAAAGAGCCACCAACAAGGAAAGTTTGGCCAACATCCCACGGGAAAGCTGCCGAACCCGCCGCTTGGCCGGCAGCTGAAACATCTCCATCAGTTCCGCACAGATCCCGTCATTCCACGATTCATACATGGCCTCGGCAAACCGCGTCACCTCGGCAACAGTCATCCAGCGGTAGATATGGTGTGCCTCGGGTACGTAGCCAATGCGTTGTTTTAACTGCGGGCCATCTCGAAAGACATCCATGCCCAGTACAACAACGTCTCCATCTGTCGGCCGCAGCATGCCCATCACCATTTTCAGCGTCGTGCTTTTGCCGGCGCCGTTTGGCCCCAACAATCCGAGTGTCGTCCCACGACGAACGGTCAAACTAAGCTGATCGACCGCAGTGTTTCCACGATACTGTTTGGTTATTTCATTCAGCCGAATGGCAGAATTCTCAGCGGTCGACAAGTTTGGATGGCTCATTGAGAAGTGCTTTCAAACTGTCAGTTGCGCTTCCGTACTTTTTGTAACGACGAAGCCAGCGACGTCTCGAACAACTCTCGGATTCTTTCGGGAGTCAGTTCATTTGCCAATGCGGTGCGAATTGTTGACTTAAGTGCCGCGCCCGTCCGTTTTTCAGCGGAACCACGGGCCGAAAGTCGCCCTCGATCAATGACAAACACACCCAAGCCCCGGCGCGGTGCCACCACGCCTTGGCGTTCCAGTTCTTCGTACGCCCGCTGTATGGTGTTGGGAT
>JANQRQ010000111.1 GCA_028284485.1 Planctomycetaceae bacterium
GATAGCCCAATCCGCGCGATCCCGAATGAATCATCACGCAGACCATATCCTTTTCGAGCCCCATCACCTGCGCGGCATTTGCATCAAAAATCGAGTCGACCACTTGAACCTCGAGAAAGTGATTTCCTGATCCCAGCGTTCCACATTGATTCAGGCCACGTTCGATCGCCCGATCACTGACCGACTCGGGAACGGCGTCGGCCAGACAGCCGTGCGCTTCGGTAAACTCAATGTCAGCGTCGGTTGCCAGTTCACGACGTTTCAGTGCAGCGACGCCGTCCCGCAAGAGCTCACGAAGTTCTTTGCGAGAGAATCGGTACTTGCCCGATCGCCCAACGCCGGTCGGAACCTCGCGAAACAGTTCTTCGACCAGCGCCTGCAGTCGCGGTTTGACATCGTCGTAAAACAAATTTGATCGGACGAGCCGAACACCGCAATTGATATCGTACCCGACTCCACCCGGCGAGATGACACCCCCTTCATCGGGAGCGGTCGCACAAACGCCGCCAATCGTGAACCCGTATCCCCAATGGATGTCGGGCATGGCCAAACTTGCGGTTTGAATTCCCGGCAGTGTCGCCACATTGGCCACTTGCTCGGGAGCTTGGTCCTGTCGGATTTGATCGATCAGATCCTGGCTGGCATAGATCAAGCCGTCGACGCGCATTCCCGCTTTATACGATTTTGGAATGCGCCAGCAGCATTCCGCGACCTGCTCGAGCGGACCTTGATAAGAATTCTTTGCCATGGAATTGCCAACTAACGGAGTTCGGTGAAACCGAGCAGACTCCGGTCTTACAACGCTGCTGTTCGCCCTAGGGAACGGCTTGCCAGGAAACAGACGGATGACTGACCAGACACACGATTGAAGATTTAGTTCACGTCAAATATCGACAATGACATTCGCCGACCATTCCCCCTGCGGCCCCTGCGCGACCGACAACTGATGATAGGTAATCGCCTTGACTTCATGTGATGGCACATGCCGCGTCGCGTCGAATTTCTCCCCCAATGCGGACCCAATCAATCCCGAATCGCCCATGGTGACTTCGAAGTCGCGAAATACCAAACCGCTTGATTCGAAACAAAACAGAATCTCGTTCAGCCAGTCAAACAGCAAATAGTCCATTTGATCACCGGGAATATCAAATTCCCGTGGCTGCTGGGGGCGAATCGTGGCGACGTCCGCCACGATCAACGACGTCAACGCCTGCCCTGCTTCTGTAAATAACGTCGGCAGATCGACAGCGCGAATGTGTAACCCAATATCGGCCGTGTGCTCAAATACTTCGTACACGACTGTCCCTGCGCATGATCCTTGTTTGCATCGGCCGTCACGTCATCGCCGTTTCGTTTGCCGAGGCAGCACGACTTCACTCTGATGTTCGCACGACGACGTCAGCACTATAGCTTATTGCGCTGATTTGTGGCCGCGGCAATTCCGGTTTGTTCTATGATAGCTGGCTCGTGGGAGCCAGAAACGCCCAAAAGAAAAAGTAAGCCGCTCACGAAGATGCAAGACACTGATACACGGCCGCAAGGTTCACTGAATCCCGCCTCGAGTCGAAATGAAGCCAGCCTTGCAACAGGTCGCGCTGAGGAATTCGACGCCTATCTCGGGTCGGTAATCAAGCCAACGACCAGATCCATAACGTTGGTATGTGTCGGGCCAGTCTTGATCAACCCGTCCACCTTTTCGAAAAACGTGTACGAATCGTTAATCGCCAGGTAGGGCCTTGGATCAAGATTCTGCTCGCGAACACGCCGGAGCAAGGATTGGTCCGCAACCGCGCCTGCAACATCGGTCGGCCCGTCTTCGCCATCCGTCCCACCGGAGAGAATCGTCACGCCGTTCATCCCATCACCCTGCAACCGGGACAAGGCCGCCAAAACGAACTCTTGATTGCGACCTCCGCGGCGAGGCTGATCGGTCTTGGCGACATTCACAACGGTTTCGCCCCCTCCGATAACGCATGCCGGGCAAGCGATCGGCTGGCTTCGATCTCGAATCGACAAACACATTTCCGCAAATTCGACACCGACGGCGCGCGTTTCCCCTTGAAGTTCCGATCCGAGATGATGGACGGCATAGCCCAGATTTTTCGCCTGCTGCGCGGCCGCCGCGACGGCAACTGCGTTGTTGCCGATGACATGATGCTCCACAACCGGCGGTTTCGCACGGCGGGACAAGTCGCGGCCGGATTGACTTTTTAAATACCCCAAAACCGCGTCCGGGATCTCACCCTTTTCGAATCGGGACAACACATCGAGAGCATCTTCGGGTGTCGAAGTGTCGGCAACAGTCGGCCCAGAGGCGATCACATCCAATGGGTCGCCGATGACGTCGGAAATGACCAATGATATCAATGTGTTGGCCCCACACGCCTCTGCGAGTCGCCCCCCCTTAATTGACGAAAGTTGTTTTCTGACAGTATTGAGTTCGTTGATCGTCGCCCCGGAACGCATCAGCTTTCGCGTAATCGCTTGCTTTTCCGCGAGCGAGATTTCGGGCACAGGAGCAGGCAACAGGGCGCTGCCGCCGCCGGAAAGCAACACCAGGCACAAATCGTCCGGTTCAAGCTGCGAAACGATTTCGAGAATGCGACGCGAACCCTCGACACCGGCTTCGGTCGGTTCGTTGAGACCAGCAGGTCGCGCCGGGTGCAATTGGATATGGCGCAGCGATCGTACACAATCTTCCGGTACATTAACCCAACCGCTCAAACGGGTGGCGAATGGAGAATCTCGAAGCACGTCCTCCAACGCGGCCGCCATGCCGGCTCCTGCCTTACCGGCCCCCACAACGGCAATCTGACCGGTTTCGCCAAAAGCGACTTTGTGGCCGCAAATCTCCAGGGTATCCGCGGAACTTCGGACGGCATTCTGCATGAGCCGCGAAGAATCGACCGCATCGACTCCGGCCTTCCAAATCGCCACTGCGTCGCCACGCACGGCCTTAATCCTGTTGATCCTGCATCGTTATGCGCTGGACGCTTGCACCGGGGATCCCGTTCAGCGAATCACCCAATTCCTCGGCGAGCTTTTCACCGCGGGTCAGACTCCTCGCCTGCTGCAAATCATTCCAGCGAGGATCGACCTCGATATGCTCCAGAGCGTTGACCTTCCAAACCGTGGTCGGGCTACGTTGCAGATAGACAACCGGTTTAATCATGAATCCATCTTTATTGATTCGCAGTTCCGCCTTGGCACGGTCACGGGAAATCTCAATATGATGGATCTGGTACTCAAATTGAAGCTTGCCGTCAATAAGCGGCTTCAATTGTTCCGCCTCGCCGCGTTCATTAAGCGCCCGGAGACGGGGATCGAGACTATCGAGAATGCGATCTTTGTCGCCACGTTTTACGGCGTCGACAAAGGAAGTGACGACCTGAGCGACCTCGCGATTGTCCGACCATCGTTGAATGCCGATGGCGACAAGCCACAAGCCAGAAGCAAAAAGCACTCCGGTGGTCAGTTTGCGGACCACGGCTCAGCCTCGGATACGGTTAGATTGCATTCTGAAATCGATCAGGCACTAGGTCGCAGATGCGAATACGCTGTGAGGATTTCGTACAAATCCTCTGAGATGCGAATTTCGTCGTCCGCAAAATCGGTTAACCAAGAACAGTCCCAGCGCACGGCGTCGCATAGAATCGGAGCAATTTCGTCGAGACGAATGCTTACTTGAGGCTCTTCCGCAACGCCGACATCTTCGCCGGTGAAAATTCTTAACCGTGGTCGCATTCTGAATTCCTCCTTGAATTCGCGTCCGGCCTGACTCAATGCGGGTATATTTTCCTTTGGACGGTTCTCCATGATCCTGTATCGGTCGAAGCACATTGCAGACTTAACGGATTCTTAAGGACCAGAGAAACTGCGCCGATAATGCGTATTTTCTGTATGGTAAATCCAAACATCGTGCAAGTTTTGCCACCAAAATGCTCATCCCATTGGCACCGGTAATTTTTGCCGGTGCCACCCCAGAAACAAGTTGAACGCTTTTTTTGTCGAACACCATTTGGTTACTATACCGACGGAGCCCCTGATCGAATGACAACGGAGTAATCATGGAGGAGGTCACTTCCATTGACCTGTCAAAGATTTCGCGCGAACTCGAAATAGGTTCGCGACAAGTCGAAAATGTCGTCCGCCTCTTAGACGATGGCAATACCGTTCCATTCATTACCCGATACCGAAAGGAGTGGACGGGCAATCTGGACGAAGAGCAGATCCGAAGTATCGAATCGCGAATTCGGCTTGCCAGGCAGATCGATGAACGCGCGAAGACCATTCTGCGAGTTGTTGAAGCTCAAGGAAAGCTGACCGATAAACTGCGACACGAGATCGAGCAGGCGGAAACATTAAAGCGGCTCGAAGATTTGTACCTTCCGTTTCGCCCGAAACGACAATCCCGAGCAACGAAGGCCAAGGCACTCGGACTCGAACCCCTTGCAACAAGAATCTGGGACGACGATTCGAACATCTCAAGCCTTCAAGCAGCGGCGCAAGATTTTGTCGCAGACGATCGCGGTATCAAATCGGTCGAT
The DNA here is from genome assembly GCA_028284485.1 of Planctomycetaceae bacterium. Lineage (GTDB taxonomy): Bacteria > Planctomycetota > Planctomycetia > Planctomycetales > Planctomycetaceae > JANQRQ01. The sequence continues at coordinate 4,548 of JANQRQ010000111.1, forward strand.
GATGCATTGCAAGGTGCAGCCGACATTCTTGCCGAACGAATCTCCGACGATGCGGAAGTAAGAAATCGCGCGAGAGCAGTCGCACGCAAGACCGGTCGACTTTCGGTCACCGCGGCAAAGCCGGATACTGATAGCGCGGAATACGAAGACTACTTCGACTACACCGAATCCATTACACGGATTCCGCCACATCGTGTGCTCGCGCTTAACCGGGGAGAAAAAGCGGGGGCGCTTCGTGTGAAGTTTGTGTGGGATGATCAGCAGGCCCAAAACGCTGCACAAAGCATTCATGATTTTTCCCGTCATCGGTTTCAATCGTTTTTGTTGCCGTGCCTTATTGACGCCGTACAGCGACTGATTCAACCCGCAATGGAGCGTGAATTCCGACGCGACTTGACCGAACGCGCCGAAAAGCATGCCGTTGCTGTTTTTGCTCAAAACCTCAAAAACCTTCTGCTGCAACCCCCGCTGACGAATCAACGTGTTTTGGCGATTGACCCCGGTTTTCGAACGGGTTGCAAAGTGGCCGCTCTCGATGAATGTGGAAACGTCCTGGGCACCGACGTGGTTTACACAACCGGTTCGCCCGAAAAGCGAGCAGCCTCAACCCAGAAGTTGGTCGACATGATCGACCGTTTTTCCTGCCGATTGATCGCGATCGGCAACGGGACCGCTTGCCGAGAGATCGAAGAAATGGTTTCAACGGTGATTGCGGATGACCTCGCGGACGTCCGATACCTGATCGTCAACGAAGCCGGTGCCAGTATCTATTCGACAAGCCCGGTGGCCCGGGAGGAGTTTCCAGATTTTGACGCCACAATTCGAGGCACGGTTTCGATCGGCCGGCGACTTCAGGATCCGCTGAGCGAATTAGTCAAAATCGAACCGCAGCATATCGGCGTTGGTATGTATCAGCACGACATCCCCACGAAGCGACTTAAGGACTCTCTCGATCGCGTCATCGAATCGTGTGTGAATTACGTCGGAGTCGATCTCAATACTGCCAGCGCTTCATTGCTGAAATATGTCTCGGGATTGAATCAATTGATCGCCCGTCGAGTCGTCGCATGGCGCGAAAAGCACGGCAAATTTCAAAACCGTCGACAGTTAATGAAGATTTCAGGCGTTGGCGAGGCGACTTTTACGCAAGCAGCCGGATTTTTGAAGATCACGAACGGCGACGAGCCGCTCGACAGCACGTGGATTCATCCGGAAAGTTATGAACCCACCCGACAACTTCTCAACAAAATGTCCGTAAGCCCGCAACAATTGATTTGTTCCACGGAAACGCACGATCAATTGGAGTCGCGATTGAGGCAGCTTCAACCCGATGCGTTGGCCGAGGAACTCCGTGTTGGCCTACCGACCTTGAACGATATTTTTGAAGCGCTCACAAGACCAGGCCGCGATCCACGATCGGGCTTCCCCGGGCCAATATTCAAACGGGGAATCCTCAAGCTTGACGATCTGGAAATCGGCATGGAATTAACCGGAACGGTGCTCAACGTTGTGGACTTCGGCGTCTTTGTCGACGTGGGACTTAAAGACAGCGGACTCGTCCACATTAGTGCCATGTCGAAACAATTCGTCAATTCACCTCACGATATCGTTGCCGTTGGCGACGTCGTCACCGTTTGGGTCCTGTCGATCGACCACGCGCGACGCCGCATCTCACTGACGATGGTTGCTCCGAACGAGCGAGAAGCCAACGGCAACAATTCGTCAGAATCTAAACCATCAGCAACCGCACAGAATATGGCGCTACAGTCGTCCGACCGTACGAGGACGCAGACTGCGACAGTTTCGGCGACGAATAAGCCGAAGAGCCGTCAGGTGGTGGCGCCTGAAAAAGAATCGAGCGAGGAGCCCAACGGAACACTACGCGGATTTGACGAACTCAAGCAATTGTGGGGCAAGCGCCGTTCGTAATTGAATGTCATGGCCGAAACAGTCCGTACGTTTGTTGCAGTAAGAATTCCGGCGACCGATGCTCTGCGAGAGATTCTCTCGGAACTTTCAACGATGGGCAACGCCGTGAAGCCGGTTTCGTCGGAGAATCTGCATACAACACTCAAGTTTCTGGGCCCAACGGAGTGCACGGAAATCCCCGGAATTATCGATCGACTGAATTCGGTCGTTCGAGATTTGAACGTTGATTCGATCGTTGCTCGCGGAATGGGCGCCTTTCCGCATGCCGGCCGCCCATCGGTTGTTTGGATTGGATTCTCCGATCCACAACTCTTAGTCTTGATTGCCAAACGGATCGAGTCCAGCCTCAAGGGGCTGGGATTCGTGCCCGAAAGTCGCTCGTATCATCCTCATTTGACCGTTGCGCGGGTTAAGCGTCGGCCACCGCCGGAACTCAAACCACTGATCGAGAGCCATGAGAACACCGAATTTGGTCGATTCGAAATCAAGTCGGTCGATTTTGTGCGATCAGAGCTCCAATCGTCTGGAGCAAAATACACGTTGCTTCACTCCGCGTTGTTGAACCCCAGTCAATAACCGGCATTCTCGATGCGGGATTTCCATCCCCCGGGAAAGCGATTCTGAATCGGATAACCGCTACAGCGAATAACGTCGAGTTGTGGCCGCGACAATCGCGTTTTGGTCTATGAAAGCGCTCCCACGGGCCAGAAATGCCCACGAGAAAAGGGAAACCGCTCTAAATAAGGACCGCGTCGACCTGACTGCTCCATTCGACGTTTCGCTTGCCGCTTATCAGCTGCCGTGAACCGTTTCGTTCAGAACGAAACCGCGCCCGCATGTGGACCGCAACAACTTCGAAGGACCGCTGTCGAATGACCCGCCCCGCGGTCGCCGATCAACCCTGCTGTTCTCGGCGATAAATTTCGACGAGCAGGTCTTCTACCGAGGAGAATTTCTGGCTGCTGGCGATTGAGGAATCAATCTTTTGGCGAGCCTCTGTCGCCGAATGCCCCAACCCCAGCAATGCTTCAAAGGCGTCTTCGAGCAAATCGCGCTCAGCAGATTGGTCCGCAGGGAAGTCGCGTTCGACCATCAACGCGAATTTGGCCATCTTCCGTCGTAACTTCGCAATGATCCGTTCAGCAACCGCCGGTCCGATTCCTGGGAGAGTACTCAGTTGCTTGACGTCCTTTTCTTCAATCGCGTGGGCCACTTCACGGACAGGTCGGACCATTGCCCGCAAAGTCTTTTTGACACCAACGCCGTCAACCGAGCAGATCAGATCGAAGAATTCCCGTTCGGCTTCATTCATGAATCCGATCAGTCGGGGAGTCAGTCGCCCCTTTTGAGGGTTGCCTTCGATATACTCAATCGTCCGCAGCGTCACGTCCTCACCAATCAACGACTGCATTTGCCGTCGGACAAACTCGGGGACAAACACTTGATATTCGAAGGCCCCCACTTCCAATGCGGCCACCGATTCGCCCAGTTGCACGAGCTTGCCTGTGATTCGCGTAATCAATAGACCGAGTTCCTGTTTCGCCAGACCCTGTAAGAATCGAGAAGGAGACATCGACGCGTACACGTACGATTCATGTCACGCAACCCGCACGATGATAATGGCACAATGCGACGGCACTGGCATCGGCGACGTCATTCGGCTCGAGAATCTTCCCGAGACCCAACTCG
>JANQRQ010000139.1 GCA_028284485.1 Planctomycetaceae bacterium
TCCGTTTTTCATTTTGCAGACCACCGCCAACCAATTCCGCCGCCAGAATGTCGAAGTTGCCAGCACGTTTCGATTGCCAGGCAACCCAGACCTCATCGCTCCCCGTTCGGCCGGCCGAAACAACGTTGATGTCGGCTTCTGGTCCATCAGTCAGGCGTTGAATTGATCCAAACGTCGTCGACTCGGGATTGTAGGCTCGACCGTACAGGTCCCAATTCTGTTCGACCTGCTGTGCCCAAACGATCCATACTGTTCCCGCCGCCGTTGTCGCGACTGTCGGTCTCCACACATCCAGTTGTCCCTCGGTCACGTTGACGGGTGCCGACCAGGTATCGCCGTCGTAACTGCACAACCGGATCTGATCGCCATTCGCACGTGCCACAAGAGATTCGTATTGCCCCTGGTCGGTGCTGCGCCGGTCGATAGGAGTCCCGACATCATAAGCGACATAGGCGCACCAAACTCGTCCGTCTGAACCTGTAGCAGCAACTGGGAAATCCTCGTGAGCGGGGGTGTCGGTCAATTGGACCGAGTTCACCGTCCGAACGGCTGATACCGCACCACCGAGAAACGACTTCTTGGCTGAATACCGCAGGTCGCTCATCGCAAACGCAAAATCACCTCGATTTGTCGAAACTTGAACCTGCGCATCCATCGGAGCGGAGAGCAACGCGAGAACCGTGCGATCATTGTTGTCGCCGACAGCGTTGCGACCTTGTCGCTTACTCGCTCGAGTACTTTTTGACCCCGATCTCGCCGCCGCGCCGCCATCGTCGAGCGACCATTCGTTTTTCGCAAATCGGCGACCCGTTGCCTCGTCCACAATCAGATCGACTCGCCCTGGCGAAACCGAAATCTCTCCATTCCATCCCCCTGGCTCACTCAGACTCTGGTTCATTGTCAGGCGAAGTGCAGATACGGCTGTCGGCATCGCAACGGTCTTAGTCCCAGCCACGGTGTCGGCAGGGGTCGACTCCGGCCCCTGCCGAACCAAGAAGAAAACTCCAGTTGCTATCGCTATCGAGGCGACAACCGAAAGTGAAATACGTCCACGACGAGCAGCAGAATCGATTCTCAACATGGCGGCGACCTGATCGTTCAAATACTACGGAAACAAGACCGGAAGCGTTTCAATAGCAATACAGTTTAATGAATTTCGCCGACATTTGCCCGTTATCGACAATCGCGGGGTACGCGTGGGGCAACGACCTTAGGCGGGCCGAGTACAAGATGACAAAGCGAATCGCTTCACGGCGTGCTTCAACTGACACGTCAATCGAACCGCTAGTCGAAACATGAGAGTCGCGCGGGCGGTAAAGAGGCCTGCATGACATGACGAAAACAGCATTCAATCTTCACGAATTCGCAGATTGCGAAAATGAACGGGAAAGTCTTCGGATTGGAGACCGAACGCGCCTCGCTTGAGTTCACTCGGCTCGCTTTCAGCGACTGTGGTGCCGTTAATGCTGGCGGTCAATTGGCCGTCGCGCGAGACAATCTCAATGCTGTTCCACTGACCGACCGGCTGCCTGGTGGAACGCCGAGTCCCCTCGTCATCCGATCCCACGACCGTTGCAGCACCGCCGTTTGCTTTGATCATGCCCATCTCAAAATACTTGCCTTGGACTTCCAACGACACGGGCCACAATTTGTGCTCGCCCGTGATGTAAATCATGAAACCCGTATTCCCCGCATAGGTTTCGTCATCCTGCAATCCGACTGGACGCGGAAAACGATAGTCGACACGAAGCGTAAAACTCTCGAATTCCTTGTTCGTATACGCATAACCGCGCGGCTTTCCGCTACAACGAATCGTTGCACCTTCTTCCGACCATGTCCCCTCTTCTGCCTGAAAGAAATCAAAGTCCGCCAATGTCAACGGGGCGAAACCAGGTTCCACAAAAACGGGAGAGTCATCTTCCTCGAAAGGTTCGTACTCGATTTCGGGTTCGTCCGTCTGGTCTGTGTCGTTGCCCTCGGGTTGCGACTCCCCTGGCGCAGAAGAATCAGCCGCTGTCGAAGACTCGGAAGTGTCCGGTTGCTCCGACGGCTCTGTATCGGACTGACACCCGGCACAAAATAGCATCGCCACCAATAATCCGACGAGAAGGTCGTGCTGCAGATATGGAAACATAACCAAACCTGTTCTACAGCGTGTTACGCTGTCTTGTGGCCGCGACAACCGCATTTTGTTCGATGGTTGCTGAATTAGACGAGCCTGGTACGCCCACGAGGAAAAGTAAATCGCTCTCGAAAAGAGGGCTTCGACATCCACTATTCGAAGAATCGGCCCAGGATTCGGGCCGGCGACTCCGTCCGAGAATCTGTCGATCGCGATTTTAAATCCGAATTGACGCAAAAAGAAGCGTTTGAGTCTCCCCCGGTGTTCGCCAACCACATTTCGGTCACAAAATCGGTACGTTTCCGTGCCATTTTTCAGGAAGTTCATTCCAAAATGTCGAGCGTGGACGCTGGCAAAATCGCAGAATTCGAAGGCTGGCCCCGAACGTCATCCAAGTCCCGCCAGGACTGCAGTTTTGGCATCCCATTCGGTCGAAATACCGGTGATTCGTTGACTTGCGTTGGCCGAAGGTGCCTCTATAATTCGAGGTGGAACCTGTAGAAAACCGGTTTCGTCTGTCGTTTTCTACAGTCAGCAGAGTTTCTTTCATTTGTTGTCATTATCCGACTCCGTGGCATGGCATTGGCACTGCCTGAGCGAGGAATTGAATGCGAGAGTGGCTACGAAACGTTTGGGTGGCAGTTTCGACAGTGATGCACGGAATGTGGGTCACGATCTTAACGATGTCGAAGACTTACAACCGCCGTACCTTTACCGAAGTCTACGAATATCCCGAAGTCCCCGTACCCGTTAAAGCAAGGTATCGCGGTTTTCACCGGTTCGATCTGACAACCTGCATCGGGTGCGAAAAATGTGCAGTCGCTTGCCCCGTCGATTGCATCTATATCGAAAAAGAAAAGAGCCCGGTTGGCAAAGGCTTTCGGATCGATGGGTTTGCCATCGACTACACAAAGTGCATGTTCTGTGCGCTCTGCGTCGAGCCTTGCCCGGTGGACTGTATTTTCATGGGATCGAATTACGATTTGAGTTGTTATAGTCGTGACGGTTGTATCGTCGATTACGCCAAATTGCCCCTGCAAACGGCATGGGGACAAACCACGCTGAATCCCACGGCCGTTGCGGAATCGAAGGTGCTCTACGAACCCGTCTGGGTTAAAGGAGAACCCAGTCCTTTCGAATTCTCGGCAGAAACCACGGACTGAATTCACTTCGAGGCTCGGTTATAATTGGTTCGTTCAGATTTGTAATCCGAGGTCATTCAAACATTCGTCCGGTTAAGTCTCGCTTAGAATGGAATGGGCCATGAACTCGACAAAGCCAAAACAATATTTCACGGTCAGCGAGGCGAATCAACGGCTTCCATTGGTTCGCGTCATCGTTGACGACATTGTGATTTTGCATCGCGACCTTTCCGAACGCGCCGAGCGAATCGCACTCATCCGTAAGGCCGCGCAACCCGGTAGCCGCGACGAGCAAACTGTCTACAGTGAAGAATTAGACGAAGCAGAGAAAGATTTGGAACTCGATCGCCAGCGCCTCGAAGGTTTCATTGGCGAACTGGTCGAATTAGGAGCCGAACTGAAGGATCCGTCCATCGGATTGATCGACTTCCCGACATTAATCGACGGGCGGGAGGCCTACCTGTGCTGGAAGCGAGGCGAGAACGAAATCGCATTCTGGCACGAATTGGACGCGGGATTCGAAGGACGCCAATCATTGCTGGAGAATTCGGTATCGTCTGACAATTCCGATGACGACCGGCATTAACGCATCATGAGACCTCGCCCCCAAAAACGCATCGCCAAATCAACCTGAAACCAAGACATGGTCAATTGATACAATCTGCCGTTGGGTGCAGAGCCGCTGCAGATAGAACTTTTGAAACGAGCGATTCACGAATATGACGGATTTGGCAGGGCACCTTGTTCTCTTCGCATTGGCTGGCGCCGGCATCCTTCTGGCTCCTCTCCTGATCGGCCTCTTGGTTCGGCCCAAACTTCCCAATGCCGAAAAAGACGCCATTTACGAATGCGGCGAACCGACGATCGGCTCGAGTTACATCCAATTCGATCTGCGGTTTTATACCGTGGCCTTGCTGTTCATTATTTTCGATGTCGAATTGGCCTTCTTTTTCCCTTGGGCCACGATTTTCGGTGGTGCCATGCAACTCGCCGATTCCGGTCTCAGCGATCCAGGGACCCGCGCGTACGTCAGCGGCAAGTTGCTAAATACTCCTGTGGATGAGATGACATCGGCGCACGTGATTTCCCCCGAAACGGCACAAACGCTGGGAATCATTGGACTGTTCGACATCCTGGTCTTCTTCGGGGTATTGCTGGTTGGATTTGCTTATGTTTGGAAGCGAGGCGATCTTAATTGGGTGCGGGCAGTCACGTCGCAAAACGCGGCATCTCGAGATCGAGAGACGTCGCCAAGTAAAAGCCTCAACGAACATCAGCCCCAAACGGTCGCCTGACCGCGTCTGCGACGGGAGAACGACGGACCAGTCATCGTCGGGCATTTCGGCTCTATGCCGGCAATCGCGTTTCGAAGTACTTTCGTAGATTAATCGGCCCCAATGGGCTCAACAGGCATAAGGCCGCAAGCAATGACGACTGAAGAAATCCATGCCCTGCTGTTGGAACAATTCTCGCAAGAGAAGATTACCGGCTCAAACTTTGAAGCGATCGACCCGTGGATCGAAGTCAATCCACAAGATATTGTCGAAGTTTGCGAGTTCCTCAAACATGACGAACGCCTGCAGTTCGACCATTTAAACAACCTGACCGGCGTCGACTACTTTGAGCCCGATCCGAAAAAAGCGTCCAAATTTGGGCACGACCCCCATGTCGAGGTCGTTTACCACCTTTCAAGTATCGAATTGAAACATCGGCTCGTCGTGAAAGCCATACTGCCTCGCTGGAAGGACGATCAAGAAGGGAATCTTCCGGAAATTCCTTCTGTCTGTGGCATTTGGGCCATCGCCGATTGGCACGAACGCGAAACTTTCGATCTCGTGGGCATTCAGTTTATCGGGCATCCCAATCTGCGGCGCATCCTTTGCCCCGAAGACTGGGAAGGACATGCCTTACGCAAAGATTACGAAATGCCGCTCGAGTACCACGGAATTCGCGGTCGCTGATTGTCGAAATTGTAGCGCGACTACTGCCCATCGATATTGTTGAAGTAACAAACCTGTGAAATGCTTTTTCGAGACGTCGTAAACATAACACCCTCAAGCGCTGAGTGAACATACGGCCGGTCCACGGCACGAGGATCCTAATGAGCATTCAAGTTGAAGATCCCCGCATTATCGAATTCGACGTCCGTACGGACGAAATGCTGGTCAACATGGGCCCCCAGCACCCCAGCACACACGGCGTGCTGCGACTGCTTTTGCGAACCGACGGCGAAATCGTTCACGAGGTGACTCCCTACATCGGTTACCTTCACCGCTGTGCCGAGAAAATTGGCGAAAACCTCGCCGCCCCTCAGTGGGTCCCCTACACCGACCGCATGGACTACCTGGCCGGCATGAACATGAATCTCGGCATGTCGCTGGCGTTCGAAAAACTGATCGGCATGGAAGTCCCCGAAAAGGCGATGACGCTGCGAGTGATCATTGCCGAATTGGGTCGAATCGCCAGCCACTTGGTCGGCATGGGAGCTTACGGCCTCGATTTGGGAACGTTCAGCCCGTTCCTCTACGCCTTTCGCGAACGGGAGATTATTCTCGATCTGTTTGAAGAGGCCTGCGGTGCCCGGCTCACATACAGTTACCTGACCGTCGGCGGTGCGACACACGATTTGCCGAATATGATCGAAATCCCGCCCGGCTTGGCGTCATTGACCAAGCGCGACCCCCACATGCAACTCACGTGGACCGAGGCGGTGTTGATGTTCCTCGATTGGTTGGAACCACGTATTCGGGAATACCACGCCTTGCTCACCCGGAATCAAATCTTCATTAAGCGGACCGCCGGACTCGGGGTCATGCCGCGCGAAATGGCCATCGACTACGGTTGCACCGGCCCGGTCCTGCGCGGCAGTGGTGTCGACTACGATCTCAGGCGTGACGGCGAGCCGATTTACACCCGGATGTATGAAGGGTATGAGTACGAAGTCCAAGTGGCTCCGTTCGAAGCCGCACCGCCGGAAGTAGTATTGGGTGACAACTGGTGTCGTTTCTACGTCCGTATGATGGAAGTCGTGCAATCAATCGGTTTGGTCCGCCAAGGCCTTGCCCGCTATCCCGATACCGAAGGGGAATACCGCGTCCCCTTCAAAATGAACACCAAGTTGCCCAAGGACGAATGCTATCTCGAAACCGAATGCCCGCGCGGACAAATGGGCTTCTACATCGTCGGTGACGGCAAAGCCGAACCTCTCCGAGCGCGAGCCAAAAGCTCCTGCTTCTGCAATCTTTCGGTGACCGCCCCGTTGTGCGAAGGCTATTTGTTGGCAGATATCCCAGCCGTCGTCGGTTCGCTCGATATCGTGATGGGGGAAATCGACCGCTAGACCGAAGTCTTCAGCAACAAATGTCGCATTGGGGCCAGCGATGCGGAATCGACACTCCGATTTGCGATTGAACGCATTGCTCGCCGTCTTATTGGTCTTGATCGCGAGTTGCCCAGTACCCGCATCCGACGCCAAGATTTCTGATGCGGTCATCACAGACTCGGGCTGGAGTTCCCATTCTGTCGAGTCCGAGTTTCAAGCCGGGACGACGGAAATCCGAGTCTTGCTTCCGGACGACATCAAGTCGGAAACAAAACTCCGCGTGCTTTACGTCCTACCGGTCGAGGCAAACAGCGAAAACCGATGGGGTGACGGGCTGGCAGAAATCAAAAAGCACGACATCCACAATAATTACAAACTGATTTGTGTGGCGCCGACATTTTCTCATCTTCCTTGGTACGCTGACCATCCGACCGGCCCCGGGCTTCGTCAGGAGAGTTACCTGCTGAAAGTCGTCATTCCGTTCGTCGAAGAAACGTATCCAGCGCAACGAAAACGAGACGGGCGGTTGCTCGTCGGCTTCAGCAAATCCGGTTGGGGAGCGTTTTCGCTGCTGCTCCGACATCCCGACCTGTTCGCCAAGGCCGCAGCCTGGGATGCTCCCTTGATGAAGGACAAGCCAAATCAATTTGGTATGGGCCCGATTTTCGGAACGCAAAAGAACTTTGATAACTATCAACTAACCTCCTTGGCGAAACGGCACGCCGATGCTCTGAATGAGAGCCCTCGCTTGGTGATGTCCGGCGCAGGGAACTTCCGGCAGCACCATCAAGAGTTCCACGCGTTTTTGGACCAACTGCAGATCCCGCACGTGTACGTCGATGGTCTTCAGCGAACTCACCATTGGGGAACCGGCTGGCTCGAACCGACCATCGCTCACTTGGTCGAAAGAGAATAGGCACGGTTCGCTCTAACCGTGTTTTGCAACAAATTGCTGATCTACGGGTTTTGCCGTTGACAACTACGGGTAAAACCGTAGAATTGCTTCCGCGTTGAAACGACAGACTCAGGAGGCAAGTCGGTGGCAAGACCCAAGCACGAAAACCCGACGCCGGGAGAGCTCGCCGTTCTACAGATTCTGTGGGAGCGCGGACCTTGTAACGGCCGGCAAATGATGGAGTGGCTGAACGAGGATGGCAAAAAACGCGCCTACACGTCGGTCACGAGTTTGCTGAACGTCATGACCGACAAAGGGCTCGTTGAGCGCACACCCGAAGGACGGGCTTTCCTCTACGAAGCCAAGGCCAAACGGGAAAACACACAACGCAGCCTACTGAAAGATTTGGTCGAACGACTATTTGCCGACTCGGCTGAAGAAATGGTCACCGCGCTCATCGAATATCGCGGTCTAACCTCCGATGAGGCGCAGCGTATCCGTGAAATGATCGAACAGGCAGACACGAAGCCGAAACGAAATTCCAGGAAGGAGAAAAGATCATGAACCTGTCAGCTATTGGAATTTCGAACGACCAGATTGTCCTCTTCGTCGTCAATATTGTCCTGCAAGTCACCATGCTCACCGCATTAGCGCTCGTCATTGCCACAGCGTTTCGACGTAGCCCAGCGGTACGCTACTGGCTGCTGGCCGCCGCTTTATGCCTCGTTCTGTTAAGTCCGGCGACTGTGTTCGTCATGCAATCTGCGGGAAAAAGCCTGTTCACGCTGTCGTTGGACCAACCCCAGAATCTGACGGCAACCAACGATGTCGGTCCTGACACCATCGCAACTCGGCCATCTGAGGAAACGCCCGAATTGTGGCTGGTCGACGAAGATTTGCAGTATCCGATTCTGGCCGATCCCGGCATGCTGGGCGAATTCGCAATCGATTCCGTTGATGAGTTTGGAAACGAACCGGAGCATGCCGACGGCACTGTCGCGATCTCACCGCTTACCATGCCGATTCCAACACCAAGTCAAGCCGCGCCAGAGCTAGTTCAGCCTGAGACTGCCGAACTCCCACCGTCTGCATCGCTTGATATCGGTGGCGTACTAAGAGCAGTCATGCCGCCATTTCTTTTGATTTGGCTCGCCGGCGCGCTATTGCAGTTTGTCCGGCTGCTACTGGGCTGTTATCGGCTCAGAAACATCCTGCGAACGGCCATCACAAACTCGAATGATTTACTCACACGGTCGTTTGAAGAATTCGGCCGAACGCTCGAACTCGATCCGATGCCGACTTTGGTTCTTTCCGATCGCGTGTCGGGGCCGATTTCCGCCGGCTTACTCCGCCCCTATATCGTGGTGCCCGCGAAATTCTCAGATTGCATCACCCCCGAGCAGCTGCGTGACATTTTTGTTCACGAGTTCGCCCATATTGTGCGGCGAGATCAATTGGCTGTCTTACTGCAGAGCATTGTCGGGGCACTCTTTTGGCTGCATCCGTTTGTACGGTTGCTCAATCGGCAACTCGCGCAAGCCCGCGAAGAGATTTGCGATAACTACGTGTTAGCGATGACCGATGCACCCACCTACAGCCAAACGCTGCTAACCCTTGCGGAAATGATCCAATCGACACAGACATTGCCCGGCGCCGTCAATCTGCTGACGTCTCGCTGGAAACTCGAGTACCGCATTGCCGGCCTGCTCGACAAAAAGCGAAGCCGATTGATCAGCCCGACGAAACGTGGCAAATCGTTGGTCCTCGCTGCATCGATGATCCTGCTGGCGATCGCAGCAGCAGGCACGGTGACATTGGCAGTCGATCATGCCGGCACAGCCGAAATCACCAAACAGCAGGCCGACACTCCACCATCAGCAACCGACAGCACCCCGACACTCGTCAAAGAACCCCTTCCGGAAGAAGCATTGGCAACCAAACGGCTGGAATTCACCGGTCGCGTTCTGAGGCCCGATGGTCAGCCCGCTGAAAACGCCTTTGTCTTTGTCGGACTCGCCGACCATGGCGTCCACTCACCCGATTTCGGATTCAAGGTTTCAAAACCGATCCGCACAACCACTAGCGCCGACGGCTCATTCCAAATCAGTTGTGCATTGAACGATTTGGCCAACCTGGGTGAGCTTCCCGACGCCATCTGGTCTCAAATGAAACCGGAAGTCTATGTCGCGGCCTTGGCCGACGGCTTCGGCCCGGCCTGGATGCGCAACGGCGACATCGTCGCCGGCGAGCCGTTGACACTGCGGCTGGTTCCGGACGAGCCGATCGAAGGTCGTCTCGTCTCGATCGAGGGGACGCCGGTC
>JANQRQ010000146.1 GCA_028284485.1 Planctomycetaceae bacterium
TCCGAAAGAAAGAGCACCAGCGTGTTGTCGAAAACTTTCTGTGTTTTCAGTTCCGACAGAATGCGACCGACGCCGCGATCCATCCGCTCCACCATGGCGGCATAGACGGCCATTCGATGAACTTGCCATTCGGTATCGCGGTCCTCTTGCCAGGGAACAACGCGACCGTCGCGCGGACTGAGCGCAAACTGCTGAGGCACCACTCCCAATTCCAATTGACGCTTGAAGCGATGAATGCGAATTGTGTCCCAACCGACTCGGTAGATCTGCTTGTACTTTTCAACGGCGGGGTCGTCGTCCGGAATGTGCATCGGCCAATGCGGCGCGGTGAAGCAAACATAATGAAAGAATGGTCCCCGAGTTGCTGCCTGCGAAATCGCGGCAACCGCATCGTCGGTGATGGCATCGGTGTAATAGAAGTCAGTGCCCGGCGTAATTCGTTCGTAACCGCGCTGTAGTGTGTACGGTTTGAAGAACGAACCGGCTCCCAATATCGTGCCGAAGAAATGATCGAAGCCGCGCGATGGTGGCTGAAACTCGGGGTTGTCGAGCTGGCCTCCATTGAGATGCCATTTCCCTGACATCAATGTTTGATATCCGCTGTTGCGAAGCACCTCGGCAATGGTGGCTCCCTTACGATTCAGAATCTTCTCGTTGAGTACTTGCTGGTGGTACAAACCGGTCAACAGCGATGCACGCGTCGTAAAGCATTTGGCGGTGTTGTAGAACTGCGTAAACCGCACGCCCCCCGCCGCTAACGCGTCGATGTGAGGAGTTGCGATCTCCGAACCGTAGCAACCCAGGTCCGAATAACCCATGTCGTCCACAACAATGACGACGATGTTGGGGCGATCGACGGCGGAACTGACACCGGTATTCAGGAAAAGGAAAGTGAGAATCATCGCGGGAAACAGAATTGTCGCATCAAATCCATGGCCGCGCTTGTGAGGATGGCTCTGGGGCGTAGCGATATTCATAGTCAGGTTCGCATGCAGTATAGAAGGGCACAAAAAGTTGATGTCTATCGCGATAATCCATTCTAGAACACCGGAATTCGCAGGTCGATCCAGACCACTGCTGATCCGAGAAGGATGCTTCCCAGAAAAGATCGGTGGCAATGGTTACAATTGTTGCTTGTCCGCTGTTAAGCGATGATGTCGCTGTGCCGCCCGTAGCTGCAGAAAGCTCTCCATTCGCCGAGCCGTTTTGAATTCGCCAGACCACATATGTCAGAATCTGTCGCATCACCAAATCAATCTGCACTGAGCCCGATGTGGCCGGCGTTGATGGCGTACATTCGGCTGCCGATGATTCTGGTCGGTAACGGCATTGTCATTTTTGCCTACCGACAATCGGGAGTACCTGTCGGTGTGGAAGCGGCCGTCGGTTGGACGACACTCACACTGACCGGGGTGAATCTCATTTGCCTGGTGCTATTGGTGTGGCGCTGCCGGGTCGAAGGGTTATCGCTGGTCGAGCTTGCCGGCTTCGGGCGCGAGACGATATGGCGCGATATCATCGTCGGTTTTGGATTGTCGTTCCTGCTGGGTGGCGCATTGGTGTTCGGAGTCAGCATCACCATTTTGGCGCTCCATCCGACAGGGGGACTCGCAGCCTTTGAGACCGCCTTTGTTGGCGAGACCGACTTTACCTCCATTCAATTGCCGATGTGGTTGGCCATCTTTAGTGCTGTCGTGTTTCCGACGCTCAATGCACCGGTCGAGGAACTGCAGTACCGGGGTTATTCGCAAACGCGTTTGATCGCAGCCTGGGGCAATTCGCGAAAAGGCATCATCGTCACCGCACTCGGATTCGGTGTGCAGCACGCGGCTTTCGCGATGACTTTAACAGCGTCGTTCGCCTACGTGGTCGGCTTTATTTTTTGGGGCCTCGGTGCCGGAATTGTGGCTCAACGGGAAGGGCGACTGGCCGCACTTATCATCGGCCACTTTATCAGCAACATTTCCTTCGGCATCGTGCCATTGATCATCGTTTTGAATTCGTAGAGTCTTCTTTGTTCAGGTTCGCTTTCAGGTTTGCAGCGAGAGTTGAAAACCATGACGGTGCGTGATCAGTTCAGCTTGAGCCATCAACAACAGGAATGTCGCGATATATTTTCGACGCGGATTGTTTGGAGCCTGGCTGCCTGCCTTGTCTTGGCGGGTGTCGCAGGAGCGGCGGATGACGCAGCGGCATTGATTCCGCGGTCCGTTCTGTTTTCGGATGCGACGCATCCGGTGGCGGCTTTGGGACCGCGTGGTCAGCAGATGGCTTTCATACGCAAGAATGGCAACGAGCGATCACTGTGGCTAGCATCCGTGAACGCGATGTCCGATGCTCGGCAGATCCGCAATCTGCCCGGCGAGCCGCTGCAATGCTGGTGGAACTTCGGCGGCGATCAACTCATTGTGCAGTTGCGAGCGCCGGGCGGAGCACATTTGTATGCCTTACAGCCCGAGTCGGCAGAGCTTACCAACCTGACGCCGATTCGCCGGGTCATCGCGAAAGTTGTGCGGGTCAGTTCCGATTTGCCAAATCACATTTTGGTGACATTGAATACCCGTAAGCGTGCCGTTCACGATTTGTGGCAAATCAATCTGACGAATGGTGAGCGGACATTGGTGCAGGAGATGTCGGAGTACCGGCAGGTGCATGTCGATCGCCGGTTTCGCCCGGTCGTCGGCGAGAAAATGCGGACCGACCAGGGCATCGATTTGATCGACCTGCGGCAAGGGCGCGGTGCGGCTCTGCTCAAGTCGCTCGATCGGGATGCGGCACACGCGCAGCGAGTGATCGGCATGGATCGGTCCGGCAGCCAGCTCTTGTATGTCGATCGAACCGGTCGCGACAAATCGGCGCTGCAATCACTCGACCTGGATTCGGGCGATGTCACAGTGTTGGCCGAGGATCCGGATGTCGACATTCATCCGCAAACGGTCGTCAATCGCTATACCAATGAAGTGCTTGCTGCGAGTTGCTATTTCGGCGATGTGAGGCGATTCGCGTTGACGCCGGAGGTCGAGGCCGACTTCGTGTTTTTGAAAAGACATTTCAGTTGCGGAGTCGGCGTGGCGGATATCAGTGCTGACGGCAAGACGTGGTTGGTCGGGCCCTTCGACGGTGGACCGTTTCGGTATCATCTTTACCAGAAAGAGTCGCAGCAGGTCACGTACTTGTTCTCGCAGTTCAGTGAGTTGGACGGTCATTCACTGGCGAACCGTTCCTTGCATGTGGTGGAAACGCGCGACGGGCTGCGGTTGCCTTGCCATTTGTACCTTTCGCCACGATTCGATCGAGACAATGACGGTTTGCCCGACCGGCCGCTGCCGACGTTGTTGTATGTGCATGGCGGGCCGAGCATCGCCTACCCCTGGGACGGTTGGCTGACCAATCGGTTTTTGCAGTTGCTGGCCGATCGAGGATATGCGTCGCTGCGAGTCGAGTTTCGGGCAGCGGATGGCTTCGGCAAGGAGCTCATGCACAAGGGGGACTTGCAATGGGGCGACGAAGTGCAGAACGATTTGATCGACATCGCGCGCTGGGCGAAGCAACAAAAAATTGCAGCGCCCGGCAAGATTGGAATATGGGGTTGGTCGTTCGGCGGTTATTCCACGATGGCGGCAGCCGCCTTCAACCCGGAGGAATTCGAGTGCGGAATGGCGCTGTACGGTGTCTCTTCATTGGAACAGTTGGTTACGCAAAGAAGCGACGACGATTGGCGGACTCGTTGGCGGCGACGATTGGGGGACGAACGCACGCCTGCCGGCCGAGCAGTATTGAAGCGGCAGTCGCCGATCGAGCACGTTGCAGACGTAGGGATACCGCTGTTGATTTCATGTGGCGGGCAGGATGACCTCGTGCCACACCACATCCAGACCGAGCCGTTTGTGAATCGTCTCAACCAACTGGGAAAGCCGGTGACGTATCTGTTTTATCCCGACGAACCACACGATTATCAGCAGCGCGAAAATTGGCTGTCATTTTGGAGCGTGGCGGAACGATTTCTGGCAGATCATCTGGGTGGCGACTTTGAACCTTACGGCGACGACTTGGGGCAGGGAAGTCTCCGCATCGAGTGTGGTGCGGAGAATGTTTCGGGTCTGGCGGAGCGAGCCGCGATGATCGGCAATCAAGCCGCGGAAGATCGAACACGGGACTGTCTCAACAAAACTGATGGCAATTCATGAGTTTGCGAATGCGGGTGGAGGTCCCAAATGACGAAGGAACTCCAAAAAGTTCCGAGGTTCCTTTATTGGTCCCATGAAGAAGTATGCATTGGCGACATTGTCAAGACGGGAACTGGTAAAGATGGAGTCGTCGTAATGTTGATCGCGGCTGACTCGGGTGATGCTGAGGCGTATCAATGTCCCGATGGAGGCGTAATGATTGAAGAAGACTGGGATGGAACTCCTAGTCTTCTATTAATGACTCCACCAGATGGTGAATATTGGGAAGATTTGGACTTCGTTCAAAGATCTAGCCGAAAGAGTACTCAATTTGATTAAAGTTGTCGGCCAGGACCTTTCCAGGCAATACTCAACAGGTACGAGACTCTGCGCGATTGGATCCACCTAATTACTATGCGACGTCAGGTAATAGCCTGACCTACTCCACTTGCACTGCGGAGATCAAAGAGAAAGATTAGAGCGTGTCCGAAACTGATGTAGCGACTATCGAGTTGTTTTCGACGCAATTCACGGTGCGCCAGCCGCTACAGTAAAACTAGACGGGGTCTAGCCATGAAAGCCGCGGTTTTGCGAAAGATCAAAGAACCGTTGTCTATCGAAGAGTTCGACCTGCCTGATCTGCCGTGTGATCAGGTACACGTCCAGTTGGCGGCCAGCGGCGTTTGCCACTCGGATTGGCATGTGGTCAAAGGGGATTGGCCCCACATTCCCACTCCGACAATTTTAGGGCATGAAGGAGCGGGCGTTGTCCAAGCCGTCGGCGACGATGTGCGCGGTATCGAACCGGGGGATCACGTCGTGCTCGCGTGGAAGCGGAGTTGCGGCACCTGCGAAATGTGCCAACAGGGCTTCCCCAACCTATGTGACCTTCCGCCGGAAGAGGTGGGCCGTCCAGTCGAGCGGGCGGAGCGACAGCCGATGGAAAAGATGTTGGGTCTGGGGACTTACAGCACGGAAACTTTCGTTCCAGCCGACGTGGTCATTCCCATCGACAAGGAAGTGCCGCTCGAAGCTGCTGCGCTCGTCGGCTGTGGCGTGCTGACCGGCGTCGGCGCGGTAGTGAACACCGCCGGCGTTGAACCGGGGCGGTCGGTGGCTGTCTTCGGCTGCGGCGGTGTGGGGCTGAACTGTATTCAGGGGGCGGCATTGTCGGGAGCCGATCCGATCATCGTTGTGGACATTCACGAGTCAAAATTGGAGATGGCGCGGCAATTCGGTGCGACTGATGTCATCAACGCCCGGCAAGAAGACGCGGTCGCCCGCATCCAGGCGATCACCGGCGGTGGAGTACATTACGCTTTCGAGGCGGTCGGGCTTGCCGGGGAGACCTTTTTGCAAGCAGTCCAAAGCATCCGCAAGCGGGGGACGGCTGTCTTCGTCGGCCATGCTCCCTTTGATACACCGGTTGCGCTCGACGCACGCATGTTGATGCACGAGAAGAGCATTATTGGTTCCTACTATGGGACGGCCCGACCGCATGTCGACATCCCGCGTTTTTTGCATCTGTACCAAACCGGCCGGTTGAAGCTGGATGAGTTAGTCTCGCGGACTTATCCGCTGGAAAGGGTCAATGATGCGTTTGCCGCAATGGGAAGTGGAGACGTGGCCCGCAGCGTGTTGGTATTTGATGGCTGATTGTAGGCCAGGACCTGTCCTGGCAATGCTGAATGGGGCCGTGACTCTTCGCGATTCGATCCGCCAAATTGCAATCCGACTACTCAATTGATCGGAGACAAGACACTCCGCCAAGTCGAGACCTGGCCTACCGCTTTATCCTGCGACCAGCCGCGTCCCAGCAATGATTGTGCGGCCGGTGGGAACCGGCCCTAATCGTTTGGTAGGTGGTCAATGTGTGCCTACAGGGCTACTGTTACTTGGTAGGAGTAAATTGGGATAATCGCTGCCGTATGAGTTGATCGGGATAAATGAACAATGTTCCGTACACGCGGCGTCTTTTGTGCATTGACGATGTTGGCAACATTGGGATGCCGCGATATCAATTTCACACAGGAAGGATATAAGCAAGCGGTACTTTCCGGATTGTCGAAGATTCCGGAAGCGCGACAATTCGATGAACTATTTGGGAAGGAAAACGTCGATCATTTCATTTCGTACCATGGAAGCAGAGACGTCGGAAACGAATGGAATTCTGAGGCCTTCATCGATGGTCGGTACGTGCTAACGATGCAAGTGCCCGTAAAGGTGGGGCGATCCTTTGACGAAGTGATAGATGTTCTTGGCGAACCGAAGTTCTATCTTGTGGAAGTCCAGAGGGTCTATACGGCAAGTAATGGACAAGTGGGTACACGGTTTTACGAAAACAGAGATATACCGTACCCCTTCACTCGTACTGAATGGGGGAAGATTTATAAGGCAGAAGGAGATCTTTCAGCCTTGGGAGTCTCCATCAAGAAACGGAAACCTGTTCAGGATTTTGATCGTTTTGTACAGGGACAACGACGGCCCCGAATTCAGGTCGAGAGATAGACAATCGCTACGAAATTTGATTTACGATGTCACGGGGACATCGGTTTCCATTCCCGCGGCATCTTCCGCATCGATCGCTTTGTGGCTGAGGTCGGAGAACTTCATGCCGACTCGGTTCAGAAAGATCAGCCCAACAAGCGTGATGGCTACATACTGCACCAAGTGGTAGTAGACCGATGCGCTGACGACTTGAGCTTCGTCGGCACCGAAGGGCAGCAGACTGATTCGGAAGCAGGCTTGTACGACGCCGAAGTAGCCCGGTGTCGAAGGAACAGTCACGCCTAGCGCGGTAGCTGCGATGACGACAAAACTGGCTAGCAGCGGCAAATCGAGCCCGAAGCTTTTCAGCGAGAAGTAAACCATTCCGCCGTTGATTAGCCATTGCGCGACTGACGTAACAGCAATCAAAAATGTCAGCCAGGGGTCTTTCAACGTCGCCAGACCGGCTGACGACGTTTCGACGAGCTCGACAAGTTTGCGGCGTTGGGCGACGGGGACAAACCAAAACAGTCCCAACGTCAATTCGAAGGCGGCCAGGATCGGTTTCGGCCAAATGACGAATGCCAACACGCCGATGAATCCGACAATGGCTAGGCTGGTGATGATGATGCCGCCCGTTTTGAACTCTGGCGGCAGGTCAACCAATGCCAAGCTGATACCGAGAAAGGCGAGAATGGCAAAGACATCGAAGATCCGTTCCAAAACGACTGTTGAAAGAACGGCCGACTTTGGAATGTCGTACTGCCGACCCAAGACATACACGCGCACGAATTCGCCTAGGTGTGCCGGCAGGACGTTGTTCATCATGAAGCCGATCATCAGCGCCGGAACGACTTCGGTTGTTTTGAGCGTTTTGATCGGGCGCAGCAGATAGGTCCAGCGAACGGCCTTCAACCAGAAAAACATCGTTAGCAGGATTAGCAGGATCGGAAGCGACGTGTAGTCGGCCCCTGCAAAACTTTCGCGGAGATCTTGCAGGTTGATGCCCCAGAACGCGCCTGCCAAGCAGGCGATCGTGACGACGACACCCAGGCCAATGCTGATGAGTCGTTTGCGGGTAATGACTGGTCTCCGGAACTCGGCTAATCGGTTTGTTGCGTCGGTAAATAACCGCTGAGTTTCACTGCTGGGCCAGCCAGCAGTGGCACGCTCAAGACGGACATTTTCTGATCGACGGCCCGCTGAAGTTACGACTATTCCTCAATGTGAGGTTTGAACGGTGTCACGCCAACTTGTGGACAATAGCGGGCGTCGCCTTTTCGTACTACGCCAAATCGCGCAGTCGCATGGGTCATTTTTCCTTGACGCCGGCGAGTTTGTGAATCGCTTTCCATTCGGCGGCGGTCACCGGTTGAATGGAGAGCCGAGCCCCTCGCTTGAGCAGCATCATATTGGCCAGGGCTTTGCAGTCGCGTAATTGATCGCGCGTGATCGGCTGGGGAAAGATTTGCGTCAGTTTGACATCGACCATGTACCAAGTGGGCGAATCGGGGTCGCTTTTGGCGTCGTAATGCGGGTCGTCGGCGTCGAACGCGGTATGGTCGGGGTAACCAGCTTTGACGACGGACATGGTTCCGACAACAGCCATCGGCTCGACACGACTGTGATAAAAGAAGACCCCATCCCCGACCTGAATCGTATCGCGGAGCAGGTTGCGGGCCTGATAATTGCGGATACCGTCCCAATGGGTGGTTTTCTTCTTCTCGTTGGCCAAGTCGTCGATCGAGTAGACGTCGGGTTCGGACTTGAAGAGCCAATACTGTTTCTGCTTCGACTTGGTGGCCATGGTGGCTAAATCCTTTGCGTTTCCCCGGTGTTCGCTGCGACCGGGGTCTACTGAGGGTTCTGTGTTGTAAGCTGTTTGTTTGTTGTGTTTTATGGCGAGTGTAGGTCTGGGCTGCATCGTGACGGCGAGAGCCCTGGATCGAATTCTGATGCAGAATCACCGCCTAAATCAGGGCAAAACGAATCACCTTGACCCGATGGGTCCTGTCACTATACTTCCCGCCATTCTTTGCCGGAAGGCATTGCCAATTCAGACTTAGTGACTGAAGAAGCCGGTCACTCGCCTGTCGACCCATCAACGATCTTCTCGAAGCTGCTGCCATTGGCACCAATATGACACAAGAGAATCTCGATCACGGTCCGCCCACTAACTTTGAGCCGACATCGGTAGCCGATTCTGGTCCGCAACAACGCGCTGGACTACAGGAAAAACTGAAGTCCTATTGGAAGCAGAACGAAGCAGGCTGGCGGACGCCGATTGTGGTCATTGGAGTGATCATTTTTTTCGCGCAGTATTATCGGCAGATTTACCGACCGCGGGGCGACTTTAAGTTGCATTGGGAATTAGGGCGTCGACTCGCTGCCGGAGAGTTCATTTACGAAGGCGGTTTGGATCATCCCTATCCCCCATTTTGGGCGCTGTTGCATTCGCCGTTATCTGTTTTTGACACCAACACAGCTCAACTGATCACCTACCCGCTGTTTCTGATCGCCTTGGGACTGTTGTTTGTCGTGCTGAATCGGATGACGCGAGATCGAATTCCGCTTAAGGATCGTCAGTTATTCTGGGTCACAGCACTGACCGCCATTCTCGCAAGTCGATATTTGATTCGAGATACTCGTGAGATCGGTATCAACTTGACGCTTGTCACGATGTCTTGGGCGGCAGTCTATCTGTGGATGCGTCGCCGCGAGTGGGCGGGCGGATCGATCCTGGGACTTGCCATCTCGATGAAGTGTACTCCGGCCTTGTTTTTGGCCTATTTTTTTTGGAAACGTCAATGGAAGATGGTGGCGACGACGTCTGTGGCTGCCGCTGCATTTACGCTTTCTCCCGTGCTGGTGATGGGACCGTCCGGTTTTGCGCAGGCCGGTGAGTTCTGGTTTAAGTACGCCAAGCGGGGGCTTGTGAATCGGGATCCGTCCCAAGGAGTTTTGGGTGATGAAGCGGTTCAAAACATATCGCTGCGACCGGCCTTAGGCCGGTACCTCATGCATATTCCGGAAGGCCATTCCGCTCGCCTTGACCATCCACTGTATTTCGACTTTTTCAATCTCTCGCCGATGGCCGCCGAGATTGCGGTGAAGATTATCATGCTGGCTCTGCTGGTAACTGTCCTGTGGACAATGCGTAATCGCGTCGAGGATCGGGGTGATACCAACATCTTATGGGAATGTTCCGCGATATCGCTTTTGCTTTTACTTTTCTCTCCCATTACCTGGGGACAGCATTGCGTGGGTGTCGTGCCCGCGTTGTATTTGATTTTGCGGACGACATTCAGCCGTGGCAGCATGCCGAAATTCGTTCGCGTTGCAATTTATGTATATGCCGGTCTCATTCTTGGCCTAAACCGGGAACTTGTCGGCAAGCAGCTTTCTTGGCTGATTGACAGTTACCGCATCAATACGATTTGCCTTCTCGGTTTGTTGGGAATTGTTCTTTACTATCGAATTAAGTGCCCTGCGGACACGCAGGTTGGACAGACAGCAGGTCGTACGTCTGCTCCGATTGCTCGGGCAGCGTAACCGATGGTGGTCACAAAGCGATACAACAACAGAGCCGACTCCTGGCGTTTCACAGATTGTAGTTCAAACGGCAATGGCTCGATTCGGTCGAGAGTGTCGACGCGAAAGTCCCGCAGCGCATTTCGTCTGACTTGAGCGTTTTCCACGGAATTCGGAAGAGGCGAGACACTGGATGTCGAAACCATTCGATTCACTGTGCGAAATGATAAGGCGGAATGGCCAGAGCTTCGAGCGATTGTTTGAAAAGATCGACCGCCATCCCAAAATCTTCCTCACAATCATCGCCCTGCTACTCGCTGTACAGATCGGTCCCTGGTGGTATTCCAGCTTCGACGGCACGAATTACGTTTCGATTGCCCGCAGTATCAACATCGATGGCGAGATGTCGAATTTGGGTGGTCACGTTGACATTCCTGTCGGTTATCCCGTACTGCTGACGCCGGCCTTTTCCTTTGGATGGCGACCATTCGTGGCGCTTTCGGTCATTCAGTGGTTGTTGGCGATTGTCTTGATGTTCGGAGTTTACCATTGGGCTTGGAAACAGTTTCCATCGATGGCCGTCTCGATTACGACCCTGACCATGGTCCATGCTGGCTTATGGCTTTACTATCGACGCACTCTGAAAGAGATCGCTTTTCTGGCCGTATTGATCTGGACTGTGAATGTTTTACAGGCATTGGTTCAACAACGATCTGTGCTTAAGACCGTATTGCTAGGAACATTAGCCGCGTCCTTGTTGGTGTATCTGACGATGATTCGATATGCCGGCGTCGTATTGGTGGCAGGTTTCGGCATGTCGCTGCTGATAATGGCATGGCATGGTCGGACAAGTTGGACACGGGCAATTGGTTTGTCGAGTGTGGTTGGTTTGCCTGCGGTCTTGCTACTGGGAAGTGTGCTGCTGCATCAAAAGAGTGTCGCAGAAACACAAGGCGGGCGTGATTACCTCAAAGGGCTGACAGAACCGCAATCGGTCCAGTCACAAACGTATCCTCAGCGAATCTCGAATGGGTTGCGTCTGCGGGTCTCGGAAATTGGTCGACTCACCGTACCGGGTTTGCTCAAGGCGACTTCGTCGAAGGAATCGTGGTTGGATATCAATACTTTGGTACACATTCCCATCGTTCTGATTCTCAGTATTGGTTGGTGGAAACTTGCCAGTGACCGGCGCGATGTGCTGTCGCTGACGTTTCCCTTTTATGTGGGTCTGTGTATTTTGTGGCCGTTTGACGGTGGCACTCGGTTTTTGTTCCCTATGCTTCCATTGTTGATGGCTGCATTGGCCTATGCGATTCGCCGGATTACTCTTCTTCCACCAACTGTCACTGGTGTTTTTTTGGTTGGACATGCCAGCGTGGCCATTTTCTATTGGGTGTTGATCGACCTTCCCCGGACAGTTGAAGCGAACAACGATTGGCCCATCATTGAGCAAGTGGCGGGCGAGCTTGATTTGCCGGTGGGTAGTTACGCCACACTAGAGCTATCCGGAGAAAAGCGAGCGATGTTGCAGCTCGAGACGGACCTGCCGATTCCCGATGTTCGTTCCCGCGAACAGATTGGTTCGCATTTTTCGTATCTGATTACGCCAGCGGATGCTCCGGTGATCGAGAATTTCGCACCGTCGGTTGTCGTGGGGAGCATTGCCATCCAAAAACGAATCGACTCAGAGGCCGTTCCCGCGAACCTGCTTCGGACGGCTGAGGACCCGGGAGCCGACTCCCCGCTGTAACGACTCGCCGCGGTTATTCACGCGGGGATCGCCCAATGCGATTCGCACCTACTTTTGGCGGCTCGGCTGTGCCCCGTAGCGGATTTCGCTACCGATGGTACGCCCGGAATGCGTTCGAACCGTGCGCCAGCCGAGCACCGAATTTTGTGGTCTGGCGGACGGCCGGCGAGTTCAAGCTTGCGTTTTAACAGCTATGCGCTAGGGCCAATGCATTTAGCGGTCGTTGATGTTGCGGGTTGCGATCACGCTCAACTGGAGATTGGCGCCGGCAGTTCGTTCCCGGTCTCTCGTGAAAACCGATTCGAGCTTGCTATGATCGTGGCTAAGGATGTCTTCTGCATCGTCAATGAGGCACGGAACGTCATCGATGGCAGCCAAGATCGAAATACTGACTGGAGTCGCCGGCAGCGGAAAAACGGACCTTTTGCTTCGGGAGTACCGCGCGTCGATAAAGGATGCGCAAAACCAGCAAACTCTCGGAACGAATCTGTGGATTTCTCCTACGTTTAACTCGACATCCACTGTTTTAAGTCTGTTGTTGGACGAGACATTACCGATTTGCTTCGCTCCCAACATCATGACGTTCGATCGTTTCGCTGAGAGGTTATTGGCGGAAGCCGAACCGACAATTCGCCGAATGAGCCCGGTGATGCAGCGGACGCTTTTACGGCGAATCGTGCACTCACTTCAGTCCGAAAAACGGTTAGCGTACTTCTCGAAGATTGCGGGCACATCCGGTTTCCTTGATCTGGTAACCGGATTGATTAACGAATTAAAGCGCGACGAGATATGGCCAGAAGAGTTTGAAGCCGCTTGCCGACGCCGTGGATCGAGCGATAAAGACCGAGATCTGGTACTCGTTTACCGAGAGTATCAGGCTCAGCTTATTGAATCGCAGCATTATGATGCGGAAGGAGCATTTTGGTCGGCACGAGAAGCATTGAAGAACGGCTTGCGTGGGCCATTTCAGGAATTGTCGCTGATCGTGGTCGATGGATTCACGGACTTTACAGAAACCCAATACGAGATTTTGGCGCATCTGTCAGAATTCGCTTCGCGAATTTGCATTTCTCTTCCGCTGGATCCAGGGAACGATCGCACGGATTTGTTTTCAAAGACGCAATCAGCGCAAAACCGATTGCGTGAAATCTTTGGCCGGGCCGGTTGCAGTGTTCGTGTCCAAGACATGACACGTGTCGAGGGAGAGTGCCCGGCTGCAATCAATCAGATCAGCGACTTTCTGTTTACAAATCCACGCGAGACTCCCGCTTCGACGGACGCTGATGGGATCGAGATTCTCGCTGCCACCGGTCAGCTTGGCGAGTTGGAAGCGATTGCAGTCCGTATCAAATGTCTGATGGAACAAAGTGTTCCCCCCGATGAGATTGTGGTGGCATTTCGCTCGTTGGACGAATACTCGGAATTGGTCCGAGAGACATTTGGCTCCGCACGCATTCCCTTCAATTGCGACTCGCAACGCCCACTTTCCCATTTGCCGAATGTCAAAGCTCTGTTGGCCGTGCTGCAAATGGAACTGGATGACTGGCCGGTGACAGGCTTGCTGGCAATTATCAGTTCCAGTTATTTCCGTCCGAAGTGGCCCGAATTGGAGGACGATGCCCCGATTCGCGCGTTGACGCGAATGCTGCGCGGACAAAAACTTGACGCTGGGCGTCACGATGTGCTTTCGGCGGTTCGTTGGCAGTCGCAGCAGGCGCAAAAATGGTTGGAATCTCCAGACGAGTACCCGAAGAAGACGGCAGCGATGGCGCAGGAGACGATTGCCGCTTGCAACATTGTCGAGCAGCTGGACACGGCGTTGGAATGCATTCGACATCCAACAGACCCATCGAGCTGGGTCGACCGACTCCTTTCGTTGGGGCGTGAATTGGGGTTCGAATGCCGCGATCAGCAGTCGGATGACACAACCGAGGCATTCATACTGCGCGACCAGCAACTTTGGACAACGGTAGAAGGAATGCTGCATTCCGCGATCCAGTTCGTCGATCGCCTTGCGCAAACATCTGCGGAAATAGATCTGGCAGGCTTTATCGGCGATCTTAAGGACCTCTTGCAGTCACAAAGGGTCCCCAGGGAATCGACTGTTGACGGAGTCGTGCGCGTTTTGGAAGCGCACCAGGTTCGCAACTTGGAAGTACCTTATCTATTTGTCGCGGGTTTGTCGGAAGCAAGTTTTCCACGAATGTCGGGCGACGATTGCCTGTACAACGAAGCCGATCGTCTTGAACTGAATGCGAACGGTTTGACGCTTCGGGACCGATCGTCCATGAGTCACGACGAAATGTTGCTGTTCTATGGCATCGTGACCCGCGCGCGACGTCAGTTGACGCTCAGCTATCCCGCCGTCAATCGGGCCGGCCAGCCATTGTTTTCGAGTCCCTATTTGACATCGATTCGAGACTTGTTCTCACCCGACGCGTTGGCAGTGCAACATGTTGGTCAACTCGACCCTGTTCCATCAGTCGATGCGATTATCAGCGATGCAGATTTGCGAATCTGTGCAACGGCGGATTTGCAGCAAGGTCGCGCCGGATTGTTTCGAGCGATGATGCAGATTTCTGAATTGCAGGGAGCAGCGCGCGGCATTTTGGCCGCAGCGTTGCTTGCTAACGCACGATTTCATACGAGAGGGTTCACACAGTATGAAGGCCGATTAGAGCTTGTGCGCAATCTAAGATTTCTTGGCGAGCTGTTTTCGACAAAACGTGAATTCAGTGCAACGCAGTTGGAATCGTATGCGGAATGCCCGTTTCGGTTTTTGTTGTCACACGTTCTGAAAATTGAGCTGGGCGACGCAACAGAACTGGCGACCGACCATCGCAGGCGGGGTATACTCGTCCACGATATCCTCGCTGAATTGCACGACCAGG
This sequence comes from Planctomycetaceae bacterium, assembly GCA_028284485.1. Taxonomy (GTDB): domain Bacteria; phylum Planctomycetota; class Planctomycetia; order Planctomycetales; family Planctomycetaceae; genus JANQRQ01. The sequence continues at coordinate 14,826 of JANQRQ010000146.1, forward strand.
ACTTGGATCAGCAAAATGTCGCGCAATCGGCGACTGCCGAGTTTCTCACATCGAAGCTTCGTGAGTTGATTTCAGAGCGATTCGAGAGTGTGTCTGCACCTTCGAAAGCGCAGGCTGCATTAAACCGAATCGAATCTGAAATCTTGAACGAACTCGCAGAGGCCTATGGGATGCAATGGTCAGAATACGTGAGCCGACTCGGAGGGTCTTGGGAAAAGCCACCCGAGCCGCTGAGTTTGGAAATGCCCTTCGGAAGTGAGTCTCTTGCCGGCCAGGGGCAGTCCACGGGCGGCTTTGAAGGCATAACGTTCGGGAACGGACAAAAGGCGGTCACCGTGCAGGGACGGATTGATCGCATTGACGTCGGCAACATGGAGTCACAGCGCGTCTTTAACATCATCGACTACAAAACCGGCAGGCCTAGCCGGTTTGATCTCGGGGACGTCAGCCAAGGACGCGCATTGCAATTGGCGATTTACTTGATCGCTGCCTGGAAACTTGGCATGGCCGGTGAAGAGGCGGTTCCGCACGAAACGGGATATTGGGCGATTCGCGAGGAAGGGTTTTTTGCGGCGTTGGGCCGCGAGAAACGTAATAGAAAAAAGAAGGTGGCGGATCCATGGGACGAATCGACACTCGGAGAGTTGGAATCGATTTTGCATGAAGTGGTACCAACACTGGTTTCCCAAATCCGTGACGGTCAGTTTCCGGTTTACAACGAGGATGAAGACTGCACCGGGCGCTGCGCTTATCACACGGTTTGTCGCGTGCGGCAAATTCGACCTTTGGAAGATGCTTTGGATAAGAAACATTCACTTTAGCTCCGCATGGGATGACCTGGCATGGGCAATATGTCAGGCGAATCCCAACGTCAGCGAGAAGAGATGCCCGCATCCCCCGATCAGAATGAATCGCAGGTCCTGCTGACTGAGCAGCAAAGAGCGGCGATCGAAACACGAACGACCTCGGTGGCGTTATCCGCCGGTGCAGGGTGTGGAAAGACATTTGTCCTGACGAGGCGTTATCTTTCGCATTTGCAACCGGGGCCCGATGCCGCCGAGCTGCAAAGTATCGTCGCGATTACATTTACAGAACGTGCTGCACGCGAAATGAGGGATCGAATTCGCGATGCGTGCCGCAAGGAATTGCAGCGATGTTCCAATGCGGACGTGCCGCATTGGATACAAATTCTGCGCGGTCTGGATTCGGCGCGAATCAGCACGATTCACTCCTTTTGTGCATCATTGTTGCGAACTCACGCTGTTGAGGCAGGTCTCGATCCGCAATTTCAGCTTCTGGATCAGCCGTCGAGCCAAGCGGTTCTACGAGCGGAAGCGGAGCGCACCATTCGTGAACTCCTCGCCAAACATGATCCCCATTGTATGCAACTCATTCAGGAGTACGGGCCCGAACGCCTGCTGGAGTATGTTTGCTCGTTTGCCGTGCAAAGGTTCGAAGTCGATGAAGCCAGTTTCGAGCATCATTCCGAAAGTTCTTTACAGTCGTATTGGTTGGAATGTTGGCGTGACAAATTTGTGCCCGACATTTTGCGAAGGATTTCGGAGCACCACACGGTTCGCGAGGTGCTGGCTGTTCTTCGTGAATTCGAGCCGTCCAACCGGCAGATGCAGGAGCGGCGCGAGTTTCTATTGCGCGAATTGCCGAACCTGGCGGAGTCTTCGGATCCCGAAGCCCATCTTGCCGAGTTGAGGTCTCATGCTCTTGTTAAAGGTGGTGGAGGAAAATCAGCCTGGCTGAACGAGTCGATCCAGGAAAGAGTCACGGTTGCCTTCAAGGCATTACGCGAGCTAATCGACAAAACCACTAAGCGACTGACCTATTCGATGGTTGATGTGCAAGTTGCAGTTGGGCATGGAATCGCGGCCACTCGAGTCACTTCGGAAGTGATCAAGAACTACGCGGCGGCGAAACAGGCATCGGGTCAGTTGGATTTCGATGACTTGCTGTTGGCCACACGGGACTTGATGCGAGGATCGGAGATGGCACGTCGGCGTGCCGTCAGCAGCATTCAGTTGCTTTTGGTCGACGAATTTCAAGATACAGATCCCGTGCAGACGGAGATTGTTCGCGCACTGTGTGGAAAAGGGCTTCAAACGGGAAAACTGTTTCTTGTGGGGGATGCCAAACAATCGATCTACCGATTTCGCCGCGCGGATCCCCGAGTCTTTCAGGAACTTCGCCAGGAGTTGCCGGAATCGGGACGATTGCCGCTCAGCATGAATTTCCGTAGCCAACCGGCAGTTTTGGATTTCGTCAATTTTTTGTTTGAACCGTCGATGCGTCCGGATTACGAGCCGTTGATACCTTTCGAGGACAATCAAGCTTCTCCGACACCCGCCGTTGAATTCTTGTTTCCCACTGCCGACGAATCGCAAGAACGGGTGAATGCCGAAGATCGCCGACGAATCGAGGCTCAGGCAATCGCCGGCCGCATTCGCGCGTTGCTTGACGACCCGATCCCACGCATTCGAGATCGTGATCCCGATACGGGGGAGGAAACGCTCAGATGTGTTCAGCTCGGGGATATCGCCATTTTGTTTCGAGCTCTAACGAATGTCGCGCTTTACGAGGATGCATTTCGGCAGGCCGGGCTCGATTATTACCTCGTTGGTGGCAAAGCGTTTTTCGCACAACAAGAGGTCTTCGATCTAGTTAATCTCTGTCAGTGCTTAGAGGATTGCGACGACGATGTCAGCTTGGTTGGCGTACTCCGGTCGCCCTTTTTTGGTTTGTCTGACGATACGATCGTGGCATTGTGTCAGCAATCGCAGTCCCTGTTTGATGCACTGCAGCAGCCTACCCCAGATTGGATTAGCGAGCCACAACAGCAGCAGGTGAACCAGGCACGCCGTGTTCTTAACGATCTGCGGCGCAACAAGAATCGGTTGCCAATCGTAGACCTGCTGAACCGGGCATTGACCGAAACAGGGTACGATGCCTCGTTGCTTCACGAATTCATGGGGCGGCGAAAACTGGCGAACCTCAAAAAGCTGATCGATAGTGCCAGGCAGTTTGATATGTCGGGTACGTTCACTTTGAGCGATTTCATTGTGCGAATGCGTAATTCCATTGCGGAAGAATCGGATGAGGAACTCGCCGCAACTCATCCCGAAACAAGCGACGTGATTCGGCTCATGACGATTCATCAGTCGAAAGGTCTGGAGTTTCCGATTGTCATTGTGGCCGACATGGACTGGAAGCCCGGCGGTAAGCGTTCTCCCGCACACTATCATCCCCAATTGGGGCCGCTGCTGCCTTTGACAAGAAAATTCGGGCAGGAACGCAAAAATCTCGGCCAGCGTATGCACCAGCTCGAAGAGGAACCCCAAGATGAGGCAGAGACTATCCGATTGTTCTATGTCGCAGTCACGCGGGCGGCGGACTACCTGATTCTCAGTGGATGTCTACCGGCGAATCGAAATGTGACGTCACCGTGGCTCAAGTTGCTGTCAGAGCGATTCGATTTATCGACGGGTCTGCCGGCGGGTGATCCGTACTTCGGACGGACATCAACCGGTGCCGACTCTCAGCCGACGATTCCCGATATTTTGGTGCACCACGACTTTCCAAGGGTCCAAGGAACAAAGTCGGAGGCAAGCTCAAGCAAATTTTTTGAGTCCCCTTGGGAATTCGTCGAAGACGCCGAGCCGGTTCCCTTGCCGTCCACTTACCTGTCTTGTTCGGTTCGTCGCCAACACCATCGGCGACTCAGCCCGTCACAAATCGAACAGTCCGACGCAAAGATAAGAGCAGGCATCCCTTCGGAAGAGGTTGCTTCCGAGCCGAGTATTGATTCGGGTAGCGTATTGCCGACGAATGTCGACGAAAACTATGCAGAGAAGTTGGGGACATTCGTGCATTATGTGCTGGAGCGATTGGACCTCAAGAATTGCGACAATCCAGAGTCGTTTGTGGAACAATGTGCCGCCAATTTGGCTGGTCCGATTGACGAGCGAATGATCGCCGATGCGACCAGCCGGTTGCTGGCATTTGTAAACAGCGAATTTGCGTTGGAGTTGCAGTCGGCCAGTCGTCTCTATCGCGAGGTCGATTTTCATTTGCAATGGCCTCATGTGTCGAGTGGCAGCAATTCGCCGGTTCGAATCACCGGCATTATCGATTGTTTCTATCAGCTGCCGAACGGCGAGTGGACGGTCGCTGATTACAAGACAGGTCACCGTTTGATGACGGAAGCCGATGCCAAGGTTATCAACGCCTATGAAATGCAATTGGGCATTTACGCCTTGGCTGTACAGCAAATGTTTCAAAGCTCGCCGGACCATGTCGCGATTGTGTTGTTGGGAGACTCGTCGGTCCGACGCGTCGATTGGGATTTGTCGTCCGAGAAGATCGACGAAATTGTATCGCGTCTTGATGCTGCGATTGCTTTGTGACGGGACGCTGCTGAGTGAGAACTCGGCGCGCTAGAGCGGTTTACTTTATCTCGTGAGCGTTTCTGGCTCGTGGGAGCCGGCTATCGTAGAACAATACGCGATTGTCGCGGCCACAAGGTAGCGTAGTACGCTGTAATCAGACGACGCAAAAGTTACGATCGTGTTCGCAGCCGTAGATTTCGGTTGATCAGGAATTGCATTTCGCTATTTCTTTCCCGGCTTAACCGGGGCAACCGGTTCAGGTCCCGTGTCCTTTACCGGCTCTGCTGGTTTCGACGGATCGGGCTTCTTCGAGTCCCGTAGCAGTTGCAGTCGCAACTGTGCATCACGGGCCATGACGGTGAATTTTCCCGGCTGCCTTTTCTCGGCATCGACGACGGATTCGTAGTTCTCAATCGCTCGCGCGAACTGTTCTTGCAGCTCAAGAAGCCGACCTTCAAAATAAACGGCTATTGTCGGTTCGGGAATTTCGTTGTGATAGGATTTCCAAAGCTGTTCAGCGACTTCGGTATTGCCGGCTTCAAGTGTGAGCGACAGCGCAACGTTGACCAGCGGCCACCGTTGTTCAGGGAGGGTCCGTCTGTCGATCTCTTGGGTTAGCGTCTGGATGGCCTGATCGAAACGGTCGTTGCGCGTCAAGTAAATCGCATAATTCGACACGACTTGAACGCTGTCCGAAAACTTTGCGACGAGGTCTGCGAATAGCTTATCGCGTTCGGCTGTTGCAGGACTGCGAATCAGTGCGTTGACGACAGAGGAAACGACCGTCTGGTTTTTTGGGTATCGTTTAAGGAGTTCTGCAAGCCGATCGTCGCGCTGTCGGTCCGGTGGAAGCCGTTCCAGGACTTTCGCATAAATCGCAGCTGTCTCTTCGCTACCGTTCGATCGTTCGTAATACTTGCGGGCCAACGGTGTGGCTTCAGCAGCGTTGTTCGTTAACATCAAAACCGCAATTTCATCTTGAAGCAGGTCGGGATTCTCCGGGTCAACCGCTTTTAGTTTCTTCATCAGCTCTCGAGCTTCGTCCGGCAATTTGAATTGAATGCAAAAGACAAGCATCTCTCGCTGAAACTCAGGGATTTCACTTGCGAGCGTGGCCGCCGTCTGGAGTGCTTCGATCGCCTGTTTGTAGTGCTGATTGGCTTCGTCGGGTTTGTTTTCGGCAAATCGCTGCATCCATTGTGCTTGATGCGCATAAAAAGCGAAAAACGCGGCCGCCGCGGATGAAGGATTCGATTCGTACAGTTCGGTCAATTGCTCGACGACTTGCTGCGGCACTTGCCCTTCTTGGGCTTGTCGAAACAAATCGAACCGCAATCGCAGTCCACGGTATTTTACATTCTCGGGATCGAGGTCGATCGCGACGTCGATTTCCTCGCGAGCGACATTTTGTTTGTTCCGACGGTCGAGCGCCACAGCTTTGAGGTAATGGGCCTCGGCGGTTTGGTCGCCTTCGTCAATCAATTCATCGATGGCCTCTTGCACGTCGTCCATCTGCAGCGCCTTGCGCGCTTGCTGGACGGCTTCGGTGGGTCCCGAATCTCCACATCCGGTGCAAAATGACGCGCCTAACGTCGTTATGACGAGGCACCATCGAAGACGACTCATTCCGGAACAATGGTCGCTTGTTGGTATCAATTGGGATTGGGGATTCATAAGTGCTCCGGCATAGACATCAATCGAATAGGAAACCAAAGGAGTTGCCGATGTTCCTTTGGTTCCGACGATTTTCAAGCGTTCGGTGTTGCTATTTCAATACAAGATTCAAACCCTGTTTCGTATCGATCGATACACTTTTAGTATGTCACGGCAAAGCAAAAATGATTGGCGCCGGCTTTGACCGTTCGTAAGAGTTTCACAGATTTGGCTGAGCGGGATGCCTCTGAGAGCGAAGTTGGTTGACCATTTAGGTTTGCCGGGAAGAGAGTGATTTCAACTCGGTGGTCGCCGACGATTGCTCCCTCCTTTTCTGCAGAGTAATTGAGTCGGAATTGCCCATCGTCGTCGGTCGATGCCGATGAAACTCGTCCTCCTTGCTGATCCTTTGAATGGACAGGTGTGAATGTGATTTGTGCCGGAGCAGCAACGCCGTTAAACAGAACGCTGCCGGTCACTACGGCCAAAGACTGGTCTTGTTTTTCGCAGCCGGCGAGCCCGATCGCGATACAAAACAAACATGCAACGGCGAATTGGGATGGTAGGCGCCGAATCAAAATACGTCTCCGACGGACTCGTTCCCTGAGATTGTTGATAGAGCTTCATAAACCTTTTGATCGATTGATTCATTGAGAAAATGGACGGAGCCATCGGCCATTAGAAAGAAGGCGCCGCCGGAATGCATCGATTGAAACGAGTATAACTCACGGCCATCAGACGTCCGGGGTACCGAAATCGGATGAGGATTCATCGGATGAGGAATGCCCACGTCTTTCTTAGTCCCCGGGCAATTGGGGAGACGGATATCATGCGTGACGGCAAACGGTCCTGCGACCCAAGTTGAATTACCAGTCTGTGCGAAATACATAACGGCCGCCATGGCCCACGGATACTCGACGCCGACTGTTGGAAACGAAGCGTCGGTTCCTCCGTAGGTGAGTCGTCCCCCAGATTTCTCGCCTAGCAGGAACGTGCTGGAGGCACCGTCTTTGATGTCTCGAATCCGGCAGTCGCTGTTGTATCCGAATGCCCCGCGCGTCAACCGCGGCCATTCACGCCAGTTGTGCAAGATTCCATCGGGACATGCAGCGTCACCGGGGAGAGCGCGAATACTGTCCGCACCATGCGAAAAGGAATAATCGGTCGGTGAACCTGCCATCCAATGGGAGCCTTGTCCGCCGGAGTCACCTCCGATCGTTAAAGTCGCGTGGGTCGCACTGGGGCAAATGAATGTCGAAATAATGGTCTGATTGAGGGGCCAACTACTGTGATCGTTTTCGTCAGTCAGACTGGATAACCAGGTTTGATTAAAGTCGTACCTCTCATACACATTGCCCTGGCCGATATGTGGCAACAGCATATGAAACCCAGTCCAATGGCCTCGATATCTGAGCAGGGCATCTGCACCGCCACCGGGAGGTGGGGGATCTCCGTCGACTTGGCGAATAAACCCAGGTGGAAATGTATCGAACAGGGAATGGTAGTTGTGAAAGGCGACTCCCAATTGCTTCAGGTTGTTCAAGCATTGCAGGGAGCGGGCTCGTGCTCGCGCTTGTTGCACCGCCGGCAACACTAACGCCA
>JANQRQ010000165.1 GCA_028284485.1 Planctomycetaceae bacterium
CGTCAACGGTACTCCGCAAACGCCGATTGAGGGAGTCAGCCTGGTTTACACGTTTGATGACGCCGACGCCGAAGAGCGACACACGACGCAGTACTTCGAAATCTTTGGCAACCGGGCCATTTATCACGATGGTTGGCTGGCGCGCACGCTTCACCGAGCGCCTTGGCAAACATTGAAACAACCGCCGCTGACATCCGACGAGTGGGATTTGTACAACACGCGAGAGGATTTCAGTTTGGTGAATAATTTGGCGGCCAAGCATCCAGAGAAACTGAAGCAACTTCAGGATTTGTTCATGTCCGAAGCGGAGAAATACCACGTATTGCCGATCGATGACCGAGTAATTGAACGAGTCAATCCGGCTCTCGCGGGACGTCCGGACGTAATGGCCGGGCGGACTTCGCTGACACTGTACGACGGTATGAACGGCATGCTGGAGAATACGTTTATTAACGTTAAGAATCAGTCGAAGACGATTACCGCCGATCTCGAAATTCCGGAAGACGGAGCCAATGGTGTGATTCTAGCCCAAGGGGGGCGATTCGGAGGGTGGTGTTTGTACATGAAGGATGGCAAGCCCGCCTATACCTACAACTACTTGGGCCTCTCACAGGATACAGTTGCCGCGAAACAAGCGCTGCCGGCCGGATCGGCCACGTTGGTATTCGACTTCCAATACGATGGCGACGGCGGGGGCAAAGGAGGCGATGCAACGATTACCGTCAACGGTGAGGTTGTTGCGAAAGGGCGCATCGAAAAGACACAGCCTTTGATGTTTTCTGCAGACGAAACAGCCGATGTCGGTCTCGATAATCAAACGCCGGTTGTTGAGGGTATTGGCGTTGGTCGTGACGAGACGCGCTTCACCGGGACGATCAATAAAGTTACTGTGAAAGTGTCTGGCGAGCAGTAAACCGTCCGAGAGTGAGCGAGTAGGGCAAAAGGTTGGCCGAGGGCGATCCGTCTTACATCGAGTTCGCCCTTCGACCAACAATTGCGCCCCAGTTCTAAAATTAGTCCGCTTTACTTGACGGAAACCGAGCGGTACGCTGCCAAACAGTACACATTTGCGTTCCACGATGTGATGACACGCTCGAATTTCGCCAGGTGGTTTGATGAAGAACATACGTATTTACGTCGATGCGTCTACCATGATGATCGGCTTTCTCAGTTTGACGTTGTTTCCTGCCGAACAGCCTCAGGCGGCGCAGCCTAACGTCGTCATCATTCTTGCAGACGACATGGGCTACGGCGATCCTGGCTGTTACAATTCGTCGTCCAAATGCCCGACACCGAATATCGACAAGCTTGCCGCGGGCGGGATGAGGTTTACCGATGCTCACGCGGCAGGTGCCTGGTGCACGCCATCTCGCTACGGATTGTTGACCGGGCGTTACGCGTTTCGCACCGACTTGGCGTGGCAGAAACAACCTGTGATTGAAGAAGGTGTGCGCACCGTAGCCGACACACTGCATGACGCCGGTTACGCAACTGCGATGGTCGGCAAGTGGCATCTGGGTTTCGAAGAAGCCGACAAGTTTGATTATCAATCGGAACTTCGAGGTGGGCCATGCGACCGCGGGTTTGACAGCTACTTTGGTCTGCCCGCTTCACTCGATATTCCAGATTATTTTTGGATTCACGACCGAAGGGTCCCCGTTCCACCCACCATTTCGATTCCAGACAGCAACAGTGAAGGCTGGAGTCCCATACAGGCGCGTTACTGGCGCGGCGGTTTGCGCGGAGAAGACTTCGTCATGGAAGAAGTGCTAGACAGAATTGCGAATGCAGCTAGTGAGAGAATCGGCGCACTCGCCAATGTCGACCGACCATTTTTCCTCTATGTACCACTTACCTCACCTCACACACCGTGGCTGCCGGGCGAGGAGTATCAAGAGGCAAATGCAGCGGGGATGTACAGCCAGTTTGTGAATCATACCGATGCTGTCGTGGGACAAGTCCTCTCCGGCCTAGAGCAGGCCGAAATCTCAGAAGACACGATTGTCATTTTTGCCAGCGATAACGGGCCGGTCTGGTATCGATCCGATACGGAAAGGTTCGGGCACGATTCGATGGGTGGCCTGCGTGGGATGAAAGGTGATGTGTGGGAAGCCGGACATCGAGTCCCGTTCGTTGTTCGCTGGCCCGGAACGATTGCTGCGGGCTCAGTCAGCGATCAACTGATCAGTTTCGTCGATGTGCATGCGACGCTGGCTGAGTTGATTGGAACTGAGCGGCCGGGAACCGCTGTCGATAGCCTGAGCTTTGCGCAGCATTGGACTGGCAAGTCTGACGATACCGTTCGATCGGAACTCGTCTGTTTCCAAAGCCCGATTGCGATCCGATCAGGAAACTGGAAACTCGTAACGCGACCGGGATCGTCCGGCTTTCTGGCGCACGATCCCGTTGGTCGTTCTGCTTTCTTGCAGGCAGACGAACTCAACCCAACCGCAGATGCTGCCAGCGACGTTCCCCAAGGGCAACTGTATGATCTCGCCAACGATCCCGGTGAGTCTCGTAACCTATGGAATGACAAACCCGATATCGTGAGGCAACTTCGTGATCGACTGCACCAATTCGACAAATAGCGTATTGGTCGGGCTATTCCAAAAGTGAGAGTCACCCCCTAATTGACGCCGTGCTTTTTGAAGTGCTCGGCGTACCAGGGATTAATGGGTCCCGGGTGGACTGAATCGTGGTACGGCGCATCAGATTTCGGCAGCTCTTTCCGGAGTTGCATGATGATGTCGCCCATTTCTGGACGGTTCGCCAAATTCGTCCACTCGTGCGGGTCTGTTTCGTGATCGTATAACTCCTCGCTACCATCCTCGAAATGAATGTAGCGATAACGGCGTGAACGCAAGGCATGATTACCTTTTGCATATGTGGTCGAGATGGCGGTCCGCCACTCGGCATCGGGGTCGTCCAACAGCGGCCTGAGGCTGCGCCCTTCGTTCGCTTCGACGTGAGGCAGTTCACACAGATCGGTCAGCGTCGGGTAAAGGTCAATCAAACCGACCGGCTGGTCACACTGACGCCCCGAATTTTCATTCGGCCGGACAACAATAAGCGGCACACGCGTCGCCTCCTCCCACAGGCCATGTTTGCTGACGCGATTCTTTTCGCCGATGTGGTAACCATGGTCGGAGAAGAGCACGATCAATGTGTAATCGGCGTACGGACTCGCACGTAACGCATCGAGCACACGTCCGACCTGATGATCGACGAATGTGGTGCATGCCAGATACGCTTGGACGCAGAGCTTGAATTGCTTGTCATCGTCGTCCTGCAAGAACTTCAAGTCGGGATATTTGGGCGTTTCATGGATGCGACGACTGATTTCCGGGACATCGTCCAAGTCGTCGTCATGCACTGGTGGAACCTGAATCGAGTCGAGCGGGAACTTGTCGAACCACTTTTGAGGAACGTAGAACGGTACATGTGGGCGATGGAATCCGACTGCCAAAAAGAATGGTGCACTGTGCTGTTTGTTCAGATGGTCGATGGCCCAGTCGGCAGCTTCATGATCGGGCATTTTTGAGTCAACATCGGGGAACGCTCCCCAATCAGTTTGTGTACCGGTCCAAGGGACATCCGGAAGAAAATAGTGAAACCGCCCGCCCGGTTTCGGGCCGGAACTGCCTTTGGGCCCTGCCACGGCAAACAGTTCTTCCAGCAGATAGCCATGTGGAATCTTGCCGACTCCCATGGTGTGGTATCCATGCTGGGCGAAGTACTGCGGGAGCAGTTTGCCCTGGAAACGTGGTTCTTCCCACAGTGACCGGTTCGGTTGGTCGTAGACACCAGTCGTATGCGGATACAACCCTGACAGTAGCGAGGCCCGCGACGGGCCGCAGATCGGACCTTGGCAATGCGCGTTGGTGAATAGCATTCCTCGGGCTGCCAATCGATCGATGTTGGGAGTGATCGCTTGCGGATGTCCGCCCAGGCACCCGACCCAATCATTCAGGTCGTCAATGGCGATAAACAGCACGTTGGGATGTTCAGCAGCGGCGACAGGCGTGGAAACCAGCCACGAGGCAGAAGGGCCAACAGCCAGCAGTAGAGTCAAGAGCCTTCGAATGACTTGTAAAGATTCTTTCATGGGTCGTACCAACGTGGAATGTAACGGATCGCAACGAGAACGGGTTAGCAGCCAGTTTACGCCGGAACCAACGCTAGTACAAAGGTATGCATTGTGAATTGTGTAGTCGTTTGCTGATCATTCAAAATGAACTCGCTATGCTGTTACCAATTGCGGTGGGAGTGCAAGGGGATTCGACCGATTCGGCCACAGAACTTGGAGCGACCATACAATGAGCGTATATTTCGTCGCACACCTGGAGGTACAAGATCGAGAGGCCTTTCAAGAGTACGCACAGGGTGTCGTGCGATCACTCAAACCGTTTCACGGATGGATTCTCACTGCAGGACCGGCTACGTCTGCGGAAGGTGCGACTCCACGAAATCACAATGTCATCATTCGCTTTCCGACAGTGCAACTCGCCAAGGATTGGTGGGATTCGAGGGAGTATCGGGCCATTGTACCGATCCGCCTTGAATCAGCACCCGGGGCCGATGCCATGTTTATCGAAGGACTCGACGGCGACCAAAATGTCTCTTCCCTGGAACGGTATGCGAAAAAGCATGTCAGCGTGCTGGGGAAACGTATGGCTTATGTCGACGTTGGAACGGGTGATCCCATCGTGTTGTTACACGGGAATCCGACGTCGTCGTACTTGTGGCGGAATGTCATTCCCCACCTCGAGGGACTCGGGCGGTGTATCGCACCTGATTTGATCGGCATGGGGGATTCGGACAAACTCGATGATCCAGGACCCGATAGCTACCGCTTTGTTGAACATCGGCGTTGTTTGGATGCATTCTTCGAAGCGGTTGGCGCGAATCGAAAAGTGACACTTGTCGTTCATGATTGGGGATCGGCCCTCGGTTTCGACTGGGCGAATAGTCATCGCGATTCGGTGAGAGGCATCGCGTACATGGAGGCGATCGTCGCACCCATTGATGACTGGTCCGGCTGGCCAAATTCGGTCACGCCAGTCTTTCAAGCATTACGCTCGCCCCAAGGTGAGAGCATGATCCTTCAGGAAAATCTATTCGTTGAGCAAATTCTTCCTGGGGCCACTATGCGAAGGCTCGGCGACGCAGAAATGAATGCCTATCGCAGGCCCTTTCTCGAGCCTGGCGAAAGTCGACGACCAACGCTGACCTGGCCGCGCGAAATCCCCATTGCCGGTGAGCCTGAAGACGTAAATGAAATCGTGGCAAGCTATGCGGACTGGCTACGTTCGTCGGACGTGCCCAAGCTTTTCGTGAATGCCGATCCCGGTGCCATTCTACGAGGGACGCAACGCGACTTCTGTCGCAGTTGGCCGAATCAAACCGAGGTGACCGTTCCGGGAGTGCATTTCGTGCAGGAGGACTCGCCCGACGAAATCGGATTGGCAATCGCCGAGTGGCTGCAGCAAATGTGAGGACGGCAAAAGTCTCTTCCATTTGTCACCGTTGCTGCTACGAAGGCCCCTCGGTCGGTGCAGAATCGATTTGTTCTTAATCTGTATCCGGCGGTCGATGATTGCGGCGTGGTCGATCGCAGTACGGTATCGACCGGGTGCGATTCCGTCTTGTCGCCGTCAGCTTTCTGTGCGCGTTTTCAAAGGCTTTCAATGAAAACTCCACAGGCCCAGAAAGTGCCCCAGTCGGATTTGGTGCGGTGAATTCTCGCTGATGGATTGTTAGAATCGCCGCCAAGCTGACGTTGTCAGACAGTGAGTCGAACGATTCTCAGCTGCAACGAAAACCCAATACCGATCGTGCAGGACATGGCTTCTGTGGCATATTGCGAGCCATAAATTCGAAGCAGCGCATTCCAGATTTGTTCCATGGCCGAATCAGATTCCTCAACGAGCCCTCAGTCTCGCCGTCGCAACTGGATCGCTGCGGCAGCGGCAGCGCTTGTGGTCGTCCTGTTTGCGACGATGTTGATCGTTAAACCGGCGATGCCCCATCAGGTGTTTCTGCTCACCGGCCCTGAAGGGAGCGCTTACCATGATCTCGGACTGGAGTATGCAGAGGATCTGCGTCGTCGCGGCCTCGAGGCAGAAGTCATTCCCACAAAAAGTACGCTCGACAGCGTTCAAAAGCTCTCGGAAGTCAGTAATGCCGTAGCTTTTGGCCCGTCGACGGTAGGATCGATGGGTGAGGCGGGAATTGACGTTTCTCAACTCGTTTCGCTCGGTAGCGTCGGATTAGAACCGCTTTGGCTCTTCTTTCGTTCCGATTTGGAAATCTCGCGAATTCGAGATTTGGCAGAACGACGTGTGGTGACGGAGAGCATCGGCACAAGCAGTGAACATGTTGCGCGCCAGCTGATCGAGTCGAACGGCGTTGATGAACAAGTGGTCCTCCAACCGATCGACCGGCTGACCGCAGATGTTCTACAGCAGGGATTCACCGAGAAGTCGATCGATGCAGCATTTGTGGCCGGCGATATCAACTCGCCAATTGTCGAGTCGATGTTGAATTTCGGCGAAGCGAGGTTTCTGTCGTTCGATCGTGGCGCGGCCTATGCTGAATTAATTCCGGGAGTAACCACTGTCTTGGCACCTGAGGGCGTCTTCAATCTGGAACGTAATATTCCGCAGCAAGATGCACAGCTCTTGGCAAATACCACCTGTTTGATTGCGCATGACAGTCTGCATCCATCCGTTGTTCCGATGTTATTGATTGCTGCCGAAAATGTGCGGCAGCACCGAAAGACATTCTCGAATGCGGGCACATTTCCCAACTCTGACGACCTGACGCTGCCCCTTGATCCTGCGGCGAGGCGCTATTTCAAACAAGGCGAGACGGGCTTGTCGAAGTTTCTTCCGTATAACGTCACAAGGTATCTCAACTATTTGGGTTTCTTTGTCATTCCGTTGCTGACGGCAGTTGTGGTCCTGCTGAAGCTTGTACCCGCAGGCTTACGAATGTGGGGCAACTTCCGCCTGAGGAAACTCTTCAAACAACTTGAGACGGTCGAGAAAGGGCATGCGGCGGGCCAGGAGACGTCGAAACTGATTGCCGATCTCGACCGAATTGATGAGGCCAGCGCGGCGATCTTTGTGCCCCTATCAACCGTTCAAGACTACATTGATTTTCGCCAATTTCTGCATGACATGCGGGAACGCATTCAAGCAAGTGACAGCGCTTCCTCTTGAGGCGACTCGTTGCTGAGAGCAGTTTTGCTGTCGATTACGATCAGACGCCATTTGTACGACGGAGAGAAAGTGCCCGGCGGTGTTTGCGGTTGCTAATGGATTTGGCACCGTCGGCTGGGGAATGGTAGAATCAAAATCGTTGCGAAAGGCTATCATCGGTATCCGGGGCGAAAATTCGTTCGAGCAAGCAACATCCCATTAGAACTCAAGGTGGTTGCTTTTCGCTTAGACCATGATTGTTATTCGGTGTCGATGATGCATTTCTCATCACGGGATCTGAGCGACCCGCCTGCGAGATTGCCTAATGATTCACGTTCACCGCTTGTTACTGGCAGTGTCGATCTGCGGCGCAACAGTCGCTTCGGCACATGCCCAGCGCCAGGAAATTGATCCTGCCGTCGCTGCGTTGAAAAAAGTCGCTACGAACGTATTGCTGAACCTCGAAGAGGAAGTCTTTCTGGTACGGTTCAGCAAGTCACGCGTGACGGACGAAGACTTGGCGCTATTGGCTCCGTTCACTCATCTGGAGTACCTCGCAGTCGTCAATCCGAACATCACCGACGAAGGATTGTCTCATATTGTGGGACTGACCAATCTCGATACGTTGGTGATTTCAGAAGCAAAGCTAACTGATGTCGGCATGGCATCGCTCGCCGGGCTGACCAAGTTGGAGCATCTCTACCTCGAGGAAGCACAGATTACCGACGGCGGATTGAAGCATCTCGCAGGGCTAGAAGAACTGCAAACACTGTCCCTGAAAAACTCCCGAATCAGTAATGACGGACTGAAATTACTTCGCCACATGACGAAGCTGAAATCGCTCTTTTTGACTGACACCAATGTCAGCGACGAGGGGTTGCAACATCTTACCCAATTGGCTGACTTGGAGACGTTAGATCTCTGCAGAACGCAGGTTACCGGAAAGGGTTTTAAGCATCTCGCGTCGCTCAAACAACTCAAAACGCTCAACCTTTCCGCAACTCCAGTGAGCGCGAAACACCTATCATCGCTTACGACATATCCCGGGCTGGAAACCGTGCTGTTGTACAACACGTCGGCCAGCCAAGAGACGATGGCTGATTTGCGGAAGCAATCTTCCAAGACAACTTTCTATGGCTCGCCGCCGGGCGATGGAAAAGACCCGTTCCGCCGTTTTCTTGCCGATAGCACCAAACCGAGTGGCGGCCCGGGAACGCCGGACGAGAATTCAACAGCGACGGTGGAACATGTGTCCGGCGTACGCGTTGCACGATCCGACATCTCGCCAAGCCCGTCGGCCGCTTCCAATGACAACGTTCCCGACTTTCAGAAGCACATCGTGCCATTGCTCGGGCGGTTAGGTTGCAATGGCCGGGCGTGCCACGGTTCATTTCAGGGAAAGGGCGGATTTCGACTTTCGATGTTCGGCTACGACTTCGAGGCTGATCATCGATCGCTATTGGAAGAGGATACCTATCGCGTCGATGTTGAACACTCCGATGAAAGCCTGCTCTTGTTAAAGCCGACGATGCAGGAGGAACACGGTGGCGGATTGCGCTTCGAACAAGACAGCGATGAATATCGATTGTTACACAGCTGGATCAAATCAGGGGCTCCAGGGCCGAAAGAAGAGCCGGCCAAGCTCGTTCGTTTGGACGTCATGCCTGCCGAAATTGTTTGGCGGCATCCGCATGAGACGATTCAGCTTCAAGTCAAAGCCATTTGGTCTGATGGTACAACTGAAGATGTAACAGCGCTCACGCGATTCCAAACGAATGACGAAAGCGTTGCGGAAGTCACACCGGGCGGAGTGATTCGCTCGACCGGGACCGGTGACACGTACATCATCTCCTTCTACGACAAAGCCGTCGTTTCCACACAGGTCATTCGCCCCGTCACCGATCGCGTCGGTGAACGATATCCACAAGTTCCCACTCCAACGAAGATTGATGAACTTGTTGTGGGGAAACTGAAGGACCTAGGCATTGTCCCCTCAGAGCTCTGCACGGACGAAGAGTTCATTCGCCGCGTCGGCCTCGATTTGATCGGCACATTGCCCACTCCTACGGAAGTTCACGAGTTTGTCGCCGATCAATCCCCAGACAAACGGGCCCGCAAAATCGATGAGCTGTTAGACCATCCCGCGTATGTCGAGTGGTGGAGTAATTTCCTCGGCGATTTGACCGGAGCCAACCGTGGATTTTTGGGCACAACAGAGATGATGTTGTACTCCGGAACACAGTGGCGAAGCTGGCTCACACAACGTGTCCGGGACAATACGGGGTGGGATCGTATCGCTGCGGGAATCATCCTGGCCGACAATCGTCCGCCTGGACAGACTTACGAAGAGTTTATCGAGGAACAGTCGCAGTTCTCGCGGAAGCAGAGGCCGGAAGACTTCACGGCGCCCGACAACTCCATGCCGTTTTATTGGTTCCGCAGTAACTTGCAAACTCCTGAAGATCGCACCCAATCTTTTGGCTACGTATTTTTGGGTGTCCGATTGGAATGTGCACAATGCCACAAACATCCATTCGATCAGTGGTCCAAACGAGACTTCGAACAATTTAAGGAATTCTTTTCGCGGATTCGCATTGGAGTCGCTGGTGATGCGGAATCTTCGTTTGCCGACCTGCGCACTCGCTTGGGTGTCCCCGAAAAGCTCAATCGCGCGGCGACTCGCCGACAAAGCTACCAACGCATCGCTGCGGAAGGTCGCCCGATCCCGTGGCGAGAGGTCTATATTGCACCTGCCGAATCGGACGGCCTGTTTGCGAAGGTGTTGGGTGGGGAGGCAGTTGACATTAGCGATATCGAAGATCCACGCGTGCCTCTGTTTCGGTGGTTGGTGGATCGCGATAATCCCTACTTCGCCCGAGCATTTGTAAATCGCATATGGGCTCGCTACTTCAATGTCGGCATTGTTGACCCACCCGACGACTTTAATCTCGCCAATCCGCCGAGTAACAAACAATTGTTAGATTGGTTAGCAACGAGTTTTGTTGATCACAATTTCGATATGAAATGGCTGCATCGTACGATTACCAACAGTCGCACGTATCAGTTGAGTTGGCGAACAAACGAAACCAATCGTACCGATGAACGAAACTTTTCACGGTCTGTCATTCGCCGGCTTCCGGCAGAAACTGTCATCGATGCCATCGTGCAAGCGACGGCTGACGATGAATCGATTCGGTCCTATTCCCGAAACATGGACGTACGTAAAATTGCCGTGCACCCTACAGCGCCCCAAGCTCGTCGGATGGATTACTCGCTGTTGGTTTTCGGAAAGCCAATTCGCACGACCAACTGCGATTGCGAACGACAAATGCAGCCCACACTTCTGCAATCGTTGTACGTGCGAAACGACGAGGAACTAATCGGCTGGTTGAATCGGTCCGATGGATGGCTCGCGCAGATTTCTCGGGAATCGGGGCATTCCCTTTCTCCCGAGGCCGAAGCGGCTTCGAAAGCGACTTCCGACGAAAGTGGTTCGCCGGACAAACGCTCGGTTCATGACGTGATCGAGTCGGCCTACCTGAGATCGTTGAGTCGACTACCAGACGCAGACGAGCGGGAATTGGCCCGAAAACATTTGGCAGACTCATCGAACATGGCCGAGGGCTTGCGTGATCTCTTATGGGCACTGTTAAACACGCAGGAGTTTTTGACGAATCACTAGTTCCGTGCTTAGTGCGGAGTAATCGAAGACTCAAAGGTTCACGAATGACGCTCAAATACTGCGATGGTATCTCGCGGCGAAACATGCTGCAGACAGGATTCGTCGGAATGACTGGGCTCACGTGCTCCGACATTCTGCGGTTGGCGCATGCCGGCGATCCCTCGAAAGCGTCGGCTGACTCTGTGCTGTTCTTCAATCTTAGTGGCGGACCGTCGCATCTCGATACGCTAGATATGAAGCCGGATGGACCTTCGGAGACGAAAGGGGAGTTTCACCCCATTTCGTCCAAGATTGCCAGTCTGCCTGTTTGCGAACTTCTTCCGAAGCTCGCAGCGACACTCGATCAATTTACCTTGATTCGTGGCATCAGCCACACCGCCGGCGCACATCCACAGGCGCAATCATACATTTCCACAGGCAATCGCCCCAATCCGGCTGTGGTTTACCCGTCCTACGGTTCCGTGGTCAGCAACGAATTGCCCGGACATGACGATCTACCGCCCTATGTGGCGATTCCCGCAACGGAGTGGAATGCCGGGTTTATGGGGGACGCGTACGCCCCGTTCAAAACAAATGCCGTTCCCCAACCAGGCACGCCATTTTCTGTGCGTGGCATATCGCTGCCGAACGGTATCACGCTGGAAAAAGTTCAACGTCGACATAAGTTGTTGGCTGAAGTCGATACACGCTTCAGGCAGGCCGATACGAATAGCCAACTCTTAGATGCACTCGATACTTTCGGCAAGCAGGCCCTCAATATGATTACTTCGGCCCGGACGCAAAAGGCGTTTGACGTCAGCCTCGAACCTCAGACGATTCAGAAGATGTTTGCTGCCGATGAAGTCAGTCAAAGCTTATTCCTGTCAGTTCGATTGATTGAGTACGGAGTGCGTTTTGTCACTGTGACGAACCATGGTTGGGATACGCACTTGGATAACTTTAATGGACATCGTCGCCTCATACCTCCTTTCGACGCCGGCATCACTGCAACAATAGCGGCGCTAAAGGCAAAAGGGTTGCTCGATCGCACACTTGTCATTGCGATGGGGGAATTTGGACGCACACCGAAGATCAATGTCAACGTTGGTCGCGATCATCATCCACAAGTGAATTGGTGCCTGATGGCAGGCGGCGGCGTCAAACCCGGGCAGCTGATTGGGGGAAGCGACGAGGGTGGTGAGGCTCCCAATGACGACACCGACATCAAACCAGACGACATTGGTGCAACCATTCTGCATGCGCTCGGGATCGACCATCACCAGGAGTACTACACAAAGTCCGGCCGGCCTGTGAGCCTGATTCCAGATGGCCGGGTGCTCGGTGAAGTGTTTGCCTAGGGGCGCGTGGGCCGTGTCGGTTTGTTGAGTATTCGTTGACAGATTACCATCGACTCGACAGCCGCTCGACGTTTTGCACGCGGCCGGTTTTCCTAGCCCATTCGCTGCGACAGCAATCCGGTCGCGAATGCAGGCAACTCGCGCCCTGTGCTATAATCGGACCAGCTTGACGGGACACCAGACCACCCTGTAAGTCGATTGCGCAAAGCATCATTTCACATCGACCTTGAGGAGACAAGTGTCTTCGACCGATCATACTTTGGCCGCCGCACTTCAGTCGCATCAATCAGGTGATTTGCAGACGGCGGAACGAATCTATCGCCAAATCCTGAGTGCCGAACCAAACAATGCAGATGCTCTCCATTTACTCGGTTTAATCGCACATCAGGTTCGACAACACGGCACTGCCGTCGATCTGATTCAAAGGGCGATCGAGATCAAACCCGATGCGGCATTCTTTCACAATAACCTTGGCGAGACGCTTCGAGCATTGCAGAAGTACGACGAAGCCGTCGCGTCCTTCCGATTCGCGATTGGCCTTGATTCGCAATATGCCGAAGCCCATGCGAATTTGGGAAACGCATGGAGGGATCAGGGAAGGCACAACGAGGCAGTTGCCTGCTATCAGCAAGCTCTACAGATCAAACCAGATTTTGCCGAGGCGCATTTTAATCTGGGCAATTGCCTCTTTGACCTAGGCAGATTCGATAATGCATCTTTCTCCTATCTGAAAGCTGTTGAAGCCGAACCGAAACACGTGCATGCCTGGTGCAATTTGGGAAACGCACAATTCCACTTTGGGCAGGTCGGCGATGCGATTCAATCCTATCAGACAGCGCTCGGGCTCAAGCCGGACTTTGCCGAAGCACACAACAACCTCGGAAACGTTTATCGCAGTCAGCGGAGACTCAACGAAGCGGTAACCTGCTTCCAACGAGCGATCGAACATAGACCGGAGTACGCCGAAGCTCACAGTAATTTGGGTTACGCCTTACACGACCAAGGAAACCTGACAGAAGCAATTTCCTGCTTTCGAGTCTCACTTCAACTACGCCCAGGTGTCGCCGAAACATACAACAACCTGGGAAATGCGTTGAGGGATCAACGGCGACTCGACGAAGCGATGGCATGCTATCGTCAGGCTGTAGAACTCAAGGATGATTACTCCGACGCCTACAACAATCTCGGCAACGCGCTTTATGACCAAGGCGAATTCAGCGCGGCAATCGATTGCTATCAATCTGCGATAAATCATCAACCCGATCTTGCAGATGCATACAACAACTTGGGCAATGTGTACAGTGATCTTGGCAACATCGACGAGGCGGTTGCCAGTTACCAACAGGCCTTGAAACTGAGACCAGCCTATGCTGAAGCGCACTTTAATTTGGCGTTGATTCAGTTGTCATTGGGGGATTTTGCAGCCGGCTGGCAGGAATACGAATGGCGATTGAAAACGGACAAAATGTCCGTGCAAGAGTTCAGTCAACCGATTTGGACAGGTGAGGACTTGAGCGGTCGCACAATTCTCGTCCATGCCGAACAGGGCCTTGGCGATGTGTTGCACTTCGTCCGATACTTAAAGTTGGTCGAACAGCGAGGCGGCAAAGTTATCTTCGCCTGCCCGAAACCTTTGCTCCGATTGCTTAACAATGTCGCCGGAGTCGACCAATTGATTTCGCAAGGCGATAAATTGCCGAAATTTGACGTTCAAGTGCCGTTGCTGAGTTTGCCACGCATTTTTGACACGACATTGTCGACCATACCTTCAGATGTTCCGTACCTCATTGCCGACTCGACTCTGCTTCAATATTGGAAACATCGACTCGCGGAATTTTCAGGCTTTCGCATCGGAATCTGTTGGCAAGGTAATCCCGATTGGCGCCGCGACCGATTCCGTTCCTTCCCATTGCGACACCTGTTACGACTAACGGAAATCGACGATGTCACTTTGGTCAGCCTGCAAAAGGGGCACGGAGTCGAGCAAATTGATGCATTAGATCAATCCGAGAGAATTGTCGATCTTGGCCGAGGTCTCGATGAAGACTCGGGTCCGTTTATGGACACCGCTGCTGTCATGTCGAATCTCGAGTTGGTGATCACGTGTGATTCGGCCCTTGTCCATTTAGCCGGTGGGTTGGGTGTCCCGGTTTGGCTTGCCGAGGAATTCTCACCCGAATGGCGTTGGATGCGGGAACGCGCAGATAGCCCTTGGTACCCGACGTTGCGGATTTTCCGGCAGCGAGAATTAGAGAAATGGGATGACGTATTTCGGAACATGGAATCCGTTTTAAGAGAACAGCTATCTGCTTAACGCCATCGCAGCGTCACTCCAAGTTATCAATGGGGAACGCAAAGGCGTTGTGCCGCAACGGTCGTGAAAGCTATCTATCGGTCTAGTTTGTCGACGATCGTACTTCTATTGACTTATGCACATAGATTTCATCGAAACCGATCACGTTGTCGAGCCGATATCCGTAAGGTTCGAGGATTCCTTGAAAACTTGCCGATTCCGATGCGGAAGAATTCTCCACCGAAATCACTTTGATGTCTAATGAATCAAAGTCGCAGCCTTCGAGGACATCCCGTTCGGCACCTTCGACGTCGATTGAACAATAATCAATTCGTTTCAATCCGTGTTGTTGGATGAGATCGTTCAGCGCCATTTTGCGAACCTCGACAATCCGTTCTTGATGATCTGGGTTCGTGCGGATTCGCTGAAGGACTTCAGGTGGATAGGTTTCAACCAACCCACCCATTTGAACCAACCCCGACGTAATCTCCAAGAACTCGGCTTCTCCGTTCGTCCCACCGACTACAGCGTTTACGTGCTCTGCCGAACGCGTTTCTCGTATGTGAACTGCCGCCGCAATCGAGGCCTCGACAATCAGGCCGGTCCAGCCACGGACCTTCTCGAAAAAATAGCAGTTACTTCCGGTGGTGCCGTCGAAGCCACCGATCTCTACAAACGTTCCCTCAAGACGAGTTGGAAAAAACCGTTGGAAAATGTATTGGTCTTGCCCCGCTTGAGACATAAATAATCGGTGCTGTCCCAGGCTTTGTTCGAGTTCCCAGATTTGTTGGAGGATGCGGCCTCGCGAGTGGCGATCAATCGCTTGCGACGCACAGAGCTTCAATATGTCTGCTGCGTCACGGATGTCGGCCATTCCATGCTGGGCCTTCTGTTGCGCGATCAACAAGACATCTTGGACGGGTTTTCCTGAATACTGCGCAAGATCTTGCGATTCCATCAATCCTACCCCGATTAGATCCATTCCAGTTCGAAAATAAACGCAGGCGATTCAAAGACCAGACTGATCATCAACGAACCCGGCATCCATCACAGCATCCGAATCTGGCTGCAAGTGGTCATCTTCTGTGAATTCTAAGCAATTCGCGAAATCTGCCATACATCGACCTTTCAGCTACTTGCAGAGGTGAAATGACTTGTAGTGCACTTTGGAGTTTCGTGTGATACGAATCTGCAGCAGAGCGGGAATGAAGTGACGTGCTATAATGTAATTCGGTGGCGGTGCAAGAGCGAATCGATGTATTCGATCGACCACTTAGGAAGTAATCTCGATCTGAGGGGACTCGTGGCTTCAATTGATGAGGCGCTTACGACGGCGCTCGAAATGCACCAGTCAGGTGATTTGCAAGCCGCGGAAAGAATCTACCACCAGATTCTTAATGCCGATCCCTGCAACGCCGATGCTTTACACCTATTGGGGGTTGTGTCTCATCAGACTGGTAAGCCGCACGCAGCCGTCGATCTCATTCGACGTGCAATTGCCCTCAACTCCGCAACAGCTTCGTTCCACTGCAACCTCGGGGGAGCACTGCGAGCCATCCAATGTTTTGACGATGCCGTGCAATCTTATTTGCGGGCACTTCAAATTCAGCCCGATTACCTTGAAGCGTTTTACAACCTGGGAAATGTTTTGCGCGATCTGGGCCAACTCGACGAAGCCGCATTCAATTACCGGCGGGCACTGAATATTAATCCAGATTGTGCCGAAGCTCATTTCAACCTCGGATTGGTTCATTTAGCACAAGGACAATTTGAAGCTGGTTGGGAGGAATATGAATGGCGATTCAGACAAGGTGACGCAAAACCACGACCATTTCGGCAGCCTCAATGGAATGGTGAAGAACTGAATGGCCGAACGATACTTGTCCATGCCGAGCAGGGTTTAGGAGACACGCTGCAATTTGTGCGCTACTTGCCTTTTGTTCAACAACGTGGTGGGACGGTGATTTTCGAGTGTCAAACACCACTCGTCCGCTTGCTACGAGATGTCGCCGGATTCGATCAAATGATCCCTCAGGGAGACTCTTTGCCGGCGTTTGATCTGCATATTCCGCTTCTCAGTTTGCCTCGCATATTCGGGACCACAATCTCGACAGTTCCGTCTGAAGTCCCCTACTTGAACACGGATGCGGAACTGGTTCGGAGTTGGACGCAACGTCTCGACAATGATTCGGGAATTCGAATCGGCATTTGCTGGCAGGGCGACAGCACGCATCCTCGGGACGGTTTTCGCTCAATTCCAGTAAACCATTTCACGTCCCTGACCCGATTCGAAAATGTGACATTAGTCAGCTTGCAAAAGGGGCCGGGAGCCGAGCAACTAAAAACGTACGATGGCTCGGCGCGAATCATCGATTTTAGTGACGAACTCGATGAGCAATCAGGTCCATTTGTCGATACCGCTGCGATTATGTCCCTTCTCGATTTGGTGATTACTAGTGACACGGCAATAGTTCATCTAGCCGGAGCACTCGGTATTCCCGTGTGGATGGCCATCGATTATTCACCCGATTGGCGTTGGCTACGGGAACGTCAAGATAGTCCCTGGTATCCCTCACTACGGATGTTTCGGCAGTCAGAATACGGTGATTGGCAAGGGGTATTTCATCGAATCACAAATGCGCTTCAGGAACGCTTCGGGATTGACGAACTCCAGTCGGACGATCCCACGCCAACAGAGCCTCCCACAACAAAGATCAAACCATCGCAGAAGAAACAAACTCCAGTCACTGAACACGGCGAAATTGACGATCAACGGCAACAAAATGAATTGAACCTAACAGCTGGTGCGATTTCGGGGGAGATGTTGCACAAGCCCTTTAATCGACTCAAAAACTGTCGATACGGTCCGATGCTGTACAACATCCACGATACATTCATCGGAAGGTCGCTCGACATCTATGGTGAGTTCAGCGAAGGCGAAATTGAGCTCTTTCGGCAAGTCGCCAAACCGGGTGACGTTGTACTTGATGTCGGTGCAAATATTGGGGCCCACACGGTATTTTTCGCGAAAGCCGTTGGTAGCAGCGGTGCGGTCCTAGCCTTCGAACCCCAGCGGATCGTCTATCAGACCTTGTGCGCGAATATGGCTTTGAACAGCCTGACCAATGTTGTGTGCCGTCAGTGCGCAGTTGGTGAGGCAGCGGGAGAAATTGTCGTCCCTGCACTCGACTACCACCGCGATAGCAATTTCGGCGGCCTCGGTCTGGGAGGCTACACGAGCGGCGAAAACGTCTCGGTTGTAACGATTGATAGTCTGGATCTTCAACGTTGCAAATTCATAAAGATCGATGTCGAGGGAATGGAGAAATCCGTATTGGAAGGTGCTGTGAACACGGTCGCGAGATTACGGCCCATTCTGTATGTCGAAAACGACAGAAAAGAGAAATCAGCAGAGTTAATTCGGTACATCGATTCTTTGGGATACCTCATGTATTGGCATTTGCCACTGCTGTACAATCCGCGGAACTATTTTGGCAACTCGGACAACGTTTTTCCGAATATCGTTTCTCACAATATGCTTTGCTGCCATCGAAGCGTATCGCACAATTTTATTGGTCTGGAACCTGTTGAAATTCCACCTGTGGATCGTTCTGACCCGAACACTGGGATCGACCAATGAGCCAACGGCGAAGGATTCGGATTGTTTGAGAATTCAGATGAGTACGATTCCGAAATAGGCCAAGTTCTTAAGCTGGCGGTCCAACTTCACGAGTCGGGGGACTTCCAAGCAGCAGAACAGATGTATCAGAGAGTTCTGCAGCAGCAGCCTCAGAATGCCGATGCGCTGCAATTACTGGGGTTGATCGCGCTACAGCAGAATCAACCGATAAGCGCCATCAGGCTCATCTCCCGCGCTATCGACGCGCGGCCGGATGTCCCGTTTTTTCATCGTCATCTGGGGGATGCCTACGCTGCAGTCCATAATTTCAAGAATGCATCAGATTCTTACCGACGGGCGCTGCAGATCGATCCCGATAGCGCCGAAACGCACTTCAGTTTGGCCAAATTGCTGGCCGAACAGACCCATTTCGACGAGGCGGAAACTCATTACCGGGCAGCGATAGAGCTTAGGCCTGATTTCGCGGAAGCGAATAACAACCTGGGCGTTGTTCTAAAACACTTGGGCCAGTTTGATGCGTCGGTCGCTTGTTACGAGCGCGCGTTAGCAATCAACGCAGACGATGCAGCGACGCACCTCCATTTGGCTTCGATCCGACTAGCGCAAGGTGAATTCGAGATTGGCTGGCGCGAATACGAGTGGCGTTGGAAAACACACGATTTCAACCCGCGTGGATTTGCTCAGCCGTTGTGGAATGGTTCCGATCTATTTGGCATGACCATTCTCGTCCATGCCGAACAAGGATTGGGTGACACTCTGCATTTCGCGCGCTATCTCAAGTTCGTCAAAGAGCGGGGCGGTACTGTTGTTTTCGAATGTCAGAAACCACTGGTAAGATTATTCAATGATGTTGCCGGCATCGATTGGCTGGTTCCTCAGGGGGATGCCCTACGGCCGTTTGACGTCCATGTCCCGCTCTTAAGCCTGCCTCGCATTTTCAATACAACATTGTCCACAGTTCCGGCCGATGTTCCCTACATCACTGCGGACCCGACGTTGATCGCGCAATGGGATAAACAGCTTGAGCAGCACGCTGGCTTTCGCGTCGGCATCTGTTGGCAGGGGAGTCCGGAATGGGCTCGCGATCGGTTTCGTTCATTTCCATTGAGTTTTTTATTGCCGCTTGCCGCGATTCCGGGAGTAACTCTCGTTAGCCTGCAAAAGGGGCACGGCGTTGATCAATTGGATACGGCTAACGAAACGGATCGAATCGTGAATCTCGGTGCGCACTTGGACGAACAATCCGGCCCATTTATGGACACAGCTGCAGTGATGATGAACCTCGACTTAGTCATCACCTGCGATTCGGCAATCGTCCACCTTGCCGGAGCGCTAGGAGTTTCCGTTTGGTTAGCAGCAGAGTCTTCAGCCGACTGGCGCTGGCTTCGGGACCGCGACGATAACCCCTGGTACCCCACGTTGCGGATTTTCCGACAACAAACATTTGGCGACTGGTCAAACGTATTTCACAATATGAAAAGGGCTTTACGCGATATGGTCGATCAAAAACCAGCCGATCAGCATCGGTCCAATGAGGCGACGCTGCTTATTCCCGTTTCGGTAGGTGAGTTGCTCGATAAAATCTCGATTCTCGAAATCAAGCGGCAGCGAATTCAGGACCGATCGAAACTCGCCAATGTCGAACGGGAACTTAATCTATTGGAGGAGATTCGTACTAAAGAAGTCGCGGAATCGTTGCCACTCTCGCGGCTCACTGACAAATTGCGAAATGCCAATGAGCAACTGTGGGAGATTGAAGACCAGATTCGACTGCGTGAAGCCGCAAAAGATTTCGGTGAGGAATTCATCGAGTTGGCACGGTCGGTCTATCGCACGAATGACAAGCGTGCCTCCCTAAAACGGCAGATCAACGAACTGCTCGGTTCAACGGTTGTCGAAGAGAAATCGTATGCGGACTACGAATAGTCCCAAGAGTGCCCATCAACTCGAATGTTCGGTGCTGAATTGAACTTTCAAGATGCGCCGTAAAGAATGAAGCTGAGAATCCAACTCGGTTGCAACCATCGGTGCGAAGTGCTCCGAATGCTCGAAATGTCCGATCCGCACACTCGCGTTGTTATCGACACCTACTACTAGAACAAACACCGTTATGCCGTCGAATGCTCATCTTTCGGTTCAGGAACGATCTGATTTTGGCAAGTCGCTTCGCAAACAAATCCCACGGTCGAGTCATGGTGAGTGGAACCGAAAACCGGACCTTTTCGACCCGATTCAACTGCTTGAAGAACAGAACAAAGCCCGTCTGCCATGGCTCGTGCCTGTAAGGCGCGGACGAATGAAAGCCTCGCCGTTTGCGTTTTATCGCGGTTCGGCGCGGTTGATGGCCGCCGACCTTTCCCAAACGCCGAATACGGGAATGTTGGTGCAAGCGTGCGGTGATGCGCATCTCGCGAATTTTGGACTTTTCGCTTCGCCCGAGCGAAACCTTGTGTTCGATCTCAATGATTTCGACGAAACGCTTGAGGGACCCTGGGAGTGGGATCTCAAGCGGCTGGCGGTCAGTTTTACGATCGCAGCACGTCATATCCAACTCGACCGCAAGCAGTGTCTCAAAGTGACGGCCCAAGTGTTGCAAAGTTACCGAGAATCGATGCACGAGTTTGCGGAGTGGCGTACGACCGACATCTGGTATGCACAGCTGAGTGCGAAGGATTGTATGGCTGCTGCATCAACGGCACGCACACAGAAACGAGTCGAAAAACTCACGGCGAAGTCATTAACCAAGGACAGCCGACAGGCGCTCGACAAACTCGCTGAATACGTCGATGGGCAGTATCGCATCCGAAGTGAACCACCCCTTCTGTTGCCCCTGCGGGAACTTAATGAATGGTTGGATATCACTCTTCAGGAAGATCTCATCAAGAAATCGTATCAGCAGTATCTGAACACTGTTTCTACCGATTGCAGGGTGCTTCTGAAAAAATTCCAACCTGTCGACTTTGGCCTTAAAGTGGTAGGGGTCGGCAGCGTCGGCACGAGATGTTGGATACTGTTACTAGAAGGCCGAGATCAAAGCGACCCATTGTTCCTGCAAATGAAAGAGGCGACCCACTCCGTACTCGCCGAGTATCTCCAACCAAGCCAGTATGAAAACGCTGGTCGTCGTGTCGTCGAAGGGCAACGCTTAATGCAAACGACCAACGACATTTTTCTCGGTTGGAATCATACAGACGAAACAGGACGTGACTACTATTGGCGGCAGTTAAGGGATTGGAAGGGCTCTGTGGACATCGAAACGATCGACGCCAATGGCCTCAATATTTATGCCCATTTGTGTGGTTGGACACTGGCACGGGCCCATGCACGATCAGGCGATCCGGTGGCGATAGCCGCCTACCTTGGTTCAAGCGACAGGTTTGGTCAAGCGGTCGTTAACTTTGCCGAGGCTTATGCCGACCAAAACGAGCGAGATTACCAAGCCTTCGTTAGCGAGATTCAAAACGGACACCTCGATGCGGCCGAAGATTTGCGCTAGGTGATCGCTGTGTTTTGCTTCGAATTCAATGCTTATCGAATGCAGCGGAAAAACGTGGTCTGGTGAGTGCTTGGATGCGCGGGAGCTTTGGCAAAGAAAAGGTCGATCGAGAGTTCGCAACCAATTGCTAGCCATGGCGGGAGCCGGTTACTTTGAGGCGCTACTTACCGATACTTGTATGGTTACCAGAATACCAGCTCTCGTGGCTTCGATTCGATATCGTTGCGGGAGTCGCGCTGTGGGCAGTGCTGGTTCCCACGTCGATGGCCTACGCAGGAATCGCGAACGTCCCCCCACTCGTTGGATTGTACACCGTTCCGCTTCCCCTGATTGCCTATGCGATCTTTGGTACATCACGCACCATGGTCATCGGTCCGGATTCTGCAACGGCCCTTATTTCCGGTGCGACGGTCGGGGCGGTCGTCTCGCAAGGCTCGACAGACTTCGTCTCGATGACGTCGGCATTGGCGCTGGCTGTCGGTGCGTTCTTTTTAGTGTTCGGACTTCTGCGAATGGGGTGGGTGGCCAATTTCATTCCAGATCCCGCAATGAAGGGATTCATACAAGGATTGGTATGGGTCACCGTCATCGGACAAGTGCCCAAGCTGTTTGGAATTTCCGGCGGCGACGGCAGTTTCTTCGCGAAGCTCTGGTGGATTATTCAAGAATTACCGCAAGCAAACCTACCAACCGCTCTCGTCGGAGTGGCAACACTCTTGTTTCTCTTTGCATTGAAAAGATTCTTTCCGAAGGTTCCAGCCGCATTAACCGCCGTTGTATTGGCCATTATTTTGGTCACGATCCTCAATTTGGATCAAAAAGGAGTGAGAATTGTCGGGGTCCAACCCGCTGGATTGCCTCCGTTTGGTATCCCGCAGGTCGGCTTCTCCGAGTTGAAAGCCATCATTCCCGGTGCGCTGGCTATTGTCCTTTTGGGGTATGCCGAATCACTGGGTGCTGCCAAAGCGGCTGCGACTAAAGTGGGAGGAAAGATTGACCAGAATCAGGAACTTGTAAGTCATGGTCAGGCCAACATCGGATCGGCATTAAGTGGAGGATTCGTTGTCGTCGGAAGTTTATCCAAGACCTCGGTTGCCATGGATGCCGGAGCCAAGTCCCAGCTTTCCAATGTGTTTAGCGCGCTGTTGGTCTTCCTCACGTTGATTTTGCTGATGCCATTATTTGAAAAACTTCCCGTGGCCGTGCTCGGGGCGATCGTTATTCAAGCGATCCTTGGTATGGCAGATTTTGAGTACTTGAAGCGACTGTTCGGGATCAGTCATGTTGAGTTCGGTACCGCGATGGCTGCACTTTTTGGAGTGCTGATATTGGGCGTACTTGAAGGGATCGGGCTTGGAGTCGTACTGGCGCTCACACTATTGATTTACCGCGCAAGTTATCCGGGGACGACTGAACTGGGGCAATTGTCTGGAACCGATAACTTCCGCGACGTTTCACTTCACCCCGATGCGAAGACGTTTCCCGGGCTGCTCATTTTTCGGCTGGAAATGGGGCTGATTTTCTCAAACGCAAATTTTTTCGCTGACCAGGTGAACTTGCGCATTGAGCGATCGCGCGACGCAGTTCGTGAAGTGCTCGTCGATTGCCAAGCCATGAATCTTGTGGACACGACTGGTGCCAATATGCTCATCACCTTGGCGGCGGAACTTGAGCAGAAAGGGACTCGCATATCGCTTGCCGGCGCCCGTGAAGGTGTGCGGGAGCGCCTGCGACGAAACGGTGTTGACGATGCGCTTGGCGAAGGGCGAATCTACGACACGGTATCAGACGGGGTCCATGCATTTTTGCAAAAGGGCGAGATGCGGCCTCGCAATGTTGAATATGGCGATCCCGCATAAAACTTATACAAGCTCCCACCCTTTGCGGTACTCACCGTGGATCACGCGTTCCCAGCCTTCGACGTTGTTGGTGATCGACATCGATTCAGAATCCCATTCAATTCGTTTCCCCAACCGGAGCGCCGCCACTCCCAGTAGCGTGATTTCCGTCAACGCGGCACCATATTCAAAGTGAGAACTCGGTCGAGGCCCTCCTTTGATCGCGTCGATCCAGTCGCGGTGGTGACCATTGCTCCGCGGGATCCGAGCCCCAGGATTGCGGAATTCGGCGGCCCGCGATTCCGGCCGAATGACCGCATCGCCACCCGCGCTTCCGCAAACGATCATGCCTTTGTCCCCGACGAAGAGCACGCCGCGCCGCGGCAATTCCTCACCCTTGGGCAATGCGTCCGGTCGTGCCGGGCGAATTCCGCCGCTGTACCAGGTGACGCGCACGTCGGGCTGGCCTCCACCTTCTTTGAAATCGAAGTAACCGATTTCGCCATACGGTGCGATTTCGTCGTTCGATTGGCCGGCCGG
>JANQRQ010000171.1 GCA_028284485.1 Planctomycetaceae bacterium
TTTCCACCGTCTCGATTGGCGGGGAGGCGTTGTTGCAGATCAAAACGCTTGCCCGACCGCAGTTTGTAAATCTGAGGTTGTTGTTCAGTGTTGAAGTTCTGCGCATTGAGAAAATGGACACGATTTCTGCCAACGACTTCAGCAGTATGACCCTGCACGACGATTGCGGTCGACTCGTCGATTCCGATTCCAAGTAGATCAGGACGATGTCGCATCAATTGCTTCATATCGGGCAAGCGTTGGCGCGACGTAAAATGCTGGTCGATGGCCGTTCCTGGCAGAAATCCGAAGCCGTTCTCGTAGCCTTCCACCATCACAGTGTCGCTGGTTAGTGGGTTTCCTCGCACAAGGTAGTCGGCGAGCACAGAGGCACCCGCCGAAGAACCCCCGATCACGCCGCCGCCTTTCAGCAATTTGTGAAACAGGTCGGCGGCCTCGGTACTTTCGAAAAGATCAATCAACCGGTACTGTCGGCCGCCTGCAAACCAGAGACCGGTTGCAGCACGGAGTGAACTGAGAAACTGCGGTGCCTCGGCCATCTGGGAGTCTCGCTCATCGAAGACGTTGACACGAATAGCTCCCGCCCGGCGAAAACGGGCAGCTTCGTTCGAGGAATCGGGATGGTTCTTCGCCGAAGCAATGACGACGATGTTCGCTTTCCGTCCACCTGCCAACGCGACAAATCTGCTGATGATTTCGTTCGGCAAAGTGGAGCCGCCGGCAATGACGAGCGCCCCTTGGCCGATCGACGGAGTTGCCGGCGCGGTTTGTTTTGTCTCGTTCTGTGCTCTTGCGAGCGCTGCTCGACGCAATGCCGTCAGGTCGAGGACTTGCCCCTCGCTGAATTCCTCCCGACGTGCCGGACGATTATCGGACTCTGCCAAATAAACGGTCACTGTGGAGTTGCCCATCACTCGAATTTGCCGACCGGACACCATCAATGCCGTTTCCTCGTCAATTCCCATCCCGACGAGCGAATTGTGCGAATCGATGACGCCGGCTAATCGGGGGAATCGATTGCGCTTGAGAAAATGCTGATCGATGACAGTCCCGGGCAGAAAGTCAAAACCCGTTCCCAATCGTGCTTCGGGGTTTCCTCCGGCGATCATCAACCGGGACATGACGGCTGCGCCTGCTGAGGTGCCCCCGACGACTCCGCCTCGCTTCAGCAAAGCCTGCAGTTCGGTCTCCATGGTCGTGCCAACGTAAGCGTCAGCGATGCGCGATTGCTGACCGCCGCCGAACCAAACCGCGTTGGCTTGTTTTATGGGGGCGACGAATTCGGGCTGATTTGCCTGGTTTCGGTCCCGCGTATGCAGCAGTCGCAACGATGCCAAGCCGCGCTGTTTCCACCGATCAAGATACTCGGCTTCGGCGTTAGCGTCATCCGCACGGGCGCCGGCGGTCGGAATCACGACTAAGTGAATTTCCTCACCGGCCATCTTCAGAAACGATTCGATGATCTTTTTCGGTAAATCGCCGCCACCGCAGATTACCAATGAACCATCAATGCCCGATGCGCGCAATCGCGTCGTCGGTGCGGCAACCGAGTCGTTTGCATCGATGGTAAAGGCCGGTAGCAGGATTGCGACCAGTAAGACGTGCAAAGTCCGCCATGTCATTCCGACGCCTCAGTGTGAGGGTTTGCACAACCGCGTTTACAAATCTGTTTCAGGTGATGTCGCGGCTGCACTCATGTTTGTCGAACAATTACGCGGTTACCGCTGATTTCGACGACCTCGATTTCACTTCCATCCGAAATGAACGGACCATTGCTGACGACGTCAATCAACTCTTCGCCAACCCGTGCCTTACCGGCAGGACGCAGCATTGATACCGCGATACCCGATTTGCCGACGAGATCAGAACGGTCGCTAAAGTACGAACCGGCTGAACTACCGCTCAGCCCGGGACGAAGTTGAGGTTCGTCTTCGTGGCCATGACCGGGCGGTGCCAAAATCATCTGC
Organism: Planctomycetaceae bacterium; assembly: GCA_028284485.1. Lineage (GTDB taxonomy): Bacteria > Planctomycetota > Planctomycetia > Planctomycetales > Planctomycetaceae > JANQRQ01. Next base: position 1,968 of record JANQRQ010000171.1, read on the forward strand.
TTGAGAACCGGCATCTGCGGCAGGAAGCGGCTCATCACGATTGCCAATATCACGACAGAGAACACCGAAGTCGCAAGCCTCCCCATCGTGCCGGTCATAATCTCGAAATCGCTGCGCGGACCCCAGTCCCCGAATGTCTGGCTCGCCATGACCAGCGATGCCAACAGTAGAAGACCGCCCGACACACCAAATACACCGAAACCAGGGATGATGAAAATCTCAATCAGAATCAGAACTAGGCCCAAAGCAAACAGCACGACTTCGAGCCAGCCAGCCGTTCCCCCTAAGAAGCGGCTCCAGAAAAACAGGGTGAAGAATAGGGCCGACCCAATCCCAAACAGCCCGGTCATGGTGTATAGCTCAAGGTAGATGCAGAAAATGGCCAACACAAACAGCAGCACGGTCGCTACCTCGGTATGCAGCCAAAAGACCAACGAATCGACCCAGGTCTTTTCGACGGCCACTAACTGCATGTCCGCAGGAATTCCCAAACGCTGCTTCAAATCATCAAGGTCGGCAACCGGTTCTTCACCCAACTTAAGTTCATGGGCCCGTACGCCGTTGACCGTCAATAGACGATCCGGTTTCGATTCGGGAACAAGGCGGCCTTTGGTCCATTCGCCGTCCGATGCGTGGATTTCGGCGTCGCTCATGTACCACACGCGGGCCGTCTCGCGGTGGGTCACTTCAAAGACCTCCAAATTGCGGTCGGCCATGGCTTCGGCCAATGCCGCGGGACGTTCTTTACGGTCAGCCAATGTTCGCAACGATTCGGTTAGGAAGCTCAAAATCTTTTCGGGAGCGCGTTCGAATTGTCCCCCTTCGCCGATTTCAATCGGGCCCGCATCACCGATCTTGGCGTCGGGATGCATGATGATTTCGTCGCAGCCCAAAGCGATAATTGCGGCGCCACTGATCGCTTCCCGGGGAATATAGGCCACCGTCCGGACTTCAGCCGGATCGAGTTTGGAAATCAATTCCGCCAAATTGATGCTGGTCACCAGATAGCCGCCTGGTGAGTCAATTTCGAAGATAATCAGGTTGGCGCCTTCTGCGACGCAGCGATTGATCTGCCGGGCCAGGAACGATTCTAAAACCGGTTCAATCACTCCGCGGATTTGAATCAGCCGCACATCGCGCACGCCGCCTACCGTCGCATTTTCACGCAAGGCCTCGCGAGGCAATCCATACAAATCGGCGATCTCGCCGCGTGATTCAGCAATATGCGAGACCAGCACATCCAATTCCCGGGCACGATGTCCAGAGAGTTGGCCGATCTCGCCCTCGTCCTTGACGGTCTTCACGTCGAAGACTGCCATCCCATTTTCACGAAATCGTTGTAGTTCCGCGGACGTGACAACACGATTCTCGGTGGGACCATTTTCACGCGGATCGACTTGAACGGTCACACGCAGCACCGTGACATGGCGATCCAACATGCCTTGTGCCAACGAGCGGTTCACCTTCGAATTGCGGTTTCCCTCCACAACGCCGACCACATCCTGCTGCTGCTTAAGAGTCAACTCCCGACCCCGGCCAATATCGCCCAGCTCGGCGTCCGGGTGCATGACGATTTCGTTACAAGCCAACGCCAGAATAACGTTGTGGCCGGTAACCGTTTCGGGAATCCAGGCGACGGTGGTCACACGCGAGTGCCGAGCGGAGATCAATTCGCTCGCCAACCCATCCACCTGATGAAAGCGACTTGTTCCGGGCGTAATTTGCAAAATCAACACCGCCCGTCGGTTCTCCTGCTCGGCCTGATGCTGCAGGTCACGAGCCGCCTTCGTCACCGTCATAAATGTTGCATCTTCGATGGGACTTGTCACGGTGACGTACGCCCCGATCGGCGGGAGTTCTTTTTTCTCGTCCGCACCATCTTGCCCAAACAAGAGCGGACGACTACACAGCACAAGTGCGGCCGCGAGTATGGCGTGATTTACAAATTGTTGTTTCCGTTTTGTCATTCGAGTTGCCGTGTCGTCGCTAAGTTTTGCTGGCCGGCTGGTGTTTGACAGGGATCCGTCGCTTGCCGTGGTCGACCAGAATCGGCAGCTGCCGGTGTCGACGGAATTTGACTTTATTCTAACGCCCGTTGGCATTATATCGAGTCGCAAATTTGGCAGTCAAACTGCCTGATTTACCGTCGCAGAAAACATGTTTTTCAAGGGTGGACACTCCGCCACGATAAATCGGGCACCTGAACCTTTTCGAGTTTCAAATAGTCTGTTGCGGCCTGATTCTCCGGCTGCGGTCGTCGCGTTCGGTCTCCCCGATGCCGGATTTTCTCTCGCCATGGTTCCTATTCACAATTGAGGTTTACGTAAGTTGGCTCCAGTCGCTCACGTAGGGTCGGATGACTCGACGGCAACAACCACATTTTGGCCGGACCCTCCGCACACCAATGGCATAACGTATTTCGACGGCCAGCGGATCATCGCATATTGATCGCATCGACGTCGACCATGCATTCGACCCCGTGACTGAGTGTCTCACGAATTGCTGCGGATTGCCAGATGTCGCGAAATTCTTCAAGTTCCGAGCAGGTGACCTGCAAATGGTAGCGATAGTCCCCTTTCAATTTGGAAACTGGTGCCGGGGCCGGACCCAGAATGCGCACTTCAGATGCATCCACTTTCTTCGCCCGTTCGCTCAATTTCTCGGCGGCCATTCGAGCGCATGCCTGCAATTCTTCTTCATGTCGCCCTCGCAGAATAATGCGGATGAGATGCCGCACGGGCGGCGCGTTGGTTTCCTGCCGGTGTACGAGTTCCTGCTTGATGAAGCCGAAGTAGTCGTGGGCGGCCGCGAATTGGATCGCAGGCTCCTCCGGGCTGGACGATTGCACAAGTACGCGACCTCCGCGATGGCTACGCCCCGTGCGACCGGCGACTTGTGCGAGGAGTTGAAAGGTTCGTTCCGCAGCGCGCAGGTCCGGCTGGTGTAGCATGGTGTCTGCATCGACGACACCGACCAATGTCACGTTTGGAAAATCGAGCCCCTTGGCGATCATCTGAGTGCCCAGCAGGATGTCGACTTCGCCTCGGCGAAACGATTCGAGCGCAATATCATGGCTGCCATGCTTGCGCATGGAGTCGCTGTCCATCCGCAGACAAGCCGCATCGGGAAAGCGACTGCGGACTTCCTGTTCCAAACGTTGTGTGCCGATTCCCAAATAGCGAATCCCGGGATCATTGCAGTAAGGGCAACGTGTCGGTGGTTCCGCTTCAAAGTCACAGAAGTGGCACAAGACGATGCGGCGGTCTTTGTGGAGTGTCAGCGTGATGTCGCATTCCGGGCATTTCACTCCCTCTCCGCAAGAGCGACACCAGACCGTTGGTGCGTACCCCCGCAAGTTGAGAAACAAAATGACCTGCCCACCATCTTGGAGTGCCAATTTCATACTGGAAAAGAGCGCCCTTCCGATTCCTGATCCGCGTGCAATGTAGGGATCGTTTCGAATGTCGACGACAACCACCGGAGGCAAAGGGCGTTCTGCCACTCTTTTCGGAAGCGACAGCAAAATGTCTTTCCCGCATTCAATGCGCCAAAACGATTCCAACGTCGGAGTGGCCGACCCCAAAACCAATGGGATGCGTTCCATGCGGGCTCGTTCGCGGGCGACCTCCCGCGCGTGATAACGGGGCGTTGTATCCTGCTTAAACGTTGTTTCATGTTCTTCGTCGATGACGATTAAGCCCAAGTGCGGCGTCGGCGCAAAGATCGCGCTACGCGCACCGACGATCACTTGAATTTTGCCCTGCGAGATCTGTTGCCAATGCCAATGTCGCTCCGGCTCGCTGAGGTGGCTGTGCAACACCGCCACCGAATCGAAGCGGCTACGAAAACGTCGGATGGTCTGCGGCGTCAGGCTGATTTCCGGTACCAGAACAATCGCCTGCCGTCCGTACGAAACAACCTCGCGAATGGCTTGAATGTAAACTTCTGTCTTGCCGCTGCCGGTCACCCCATGCAACAAATATGTGCGATGCTTCATTTCACGAAGGCATTGAACAATGTTGTCGACGGCGACGCGTTGATCGGTGTTAAGCTCTAAATCGGGTTCACGTGGGACCGGTGTCGTGTCGTCCTGAAAAGTGGCCGAACGACTTCGAATCGCCCGAATCAGCCCCTTGTTACGAAGCGCTGTGATGGGGCTAGTACCACAGTCTGCTAATGCGCACAGCTCGTCGACTTTCATCGGTGTTTGTGCGGTACATAATGTCTCCATGACGGCTTTTTGTTTCGAAGGGAGTTGCAATTCCGACAGCTTGCCGCAGACTCCCGATGCCGGCTCGAATGAGTTGACCAGTCGCGTTCCGGCACGCTTCTTCACACCGGCGGGAATCACCGAATCGAGCACTTGCCCCCAACTGCACACATAGCGCTCAGCGATCCAACGTGTGAGCTGCAGCATCTCTGCATTCAGCAGGGGTTCCCGGTCGATGACCGACTCGATTGACTTGAGTGGCCGCGTTGTTTCCGGCGGAGGCTCGAGCCCAACACAGTACCCGACGACCAGCCGGTTACCGCGACCAAAGGGAGCTTTCACCCGTTGCCCCGGCTGGGCAATGTCTCGGAGTGAATCGGGCAAGAGATAATGAAAGACCGTTTCCACCGGCCGATTGAAAACCACGCATGCCGTAAGCTGGTCTTTACCGGCAGCCAGTTCCCAGGCAGTCGGTTCCGGTTCAAACAGATGTTGCTGTTTGGATGTATTCAATGAAATGACTCATTTCGCGTAGCCGTTGATCGCGGCTCGAGTTGTTTACGCTGCATTCCGAATTCTCGACGCCAATTCAGCGGCCGGCAAAGGGGATTGCCGTTCCGGTGATTTGGCGAAACCTCTGTCATCCTTTTGCTGTCCGTATGGTGTTGGTACATTTCAGTCCGTAGTCGACGATGAACCTTTGGGGCGTCGCAACCAATTGTAGTGAGGCGACACTATTCCCACAAAAGGCCACAGCCCATTGCCGGTTGGTTTGTCGCAACGAGGGTCGGCACAATAGGTTGCTGAGTCGTTCGAATTCGAGTCGTTCGAGTCGTGGGGCTTTCGACTGAGTTTTCAGGAAATTGACATGCGTTTGGGACTTTTTGGCGGAGCATTTGACCCGGTTCATTACGGACATTTGTTGTTGGCGGAACAGTGCCGGGAACAATGCCGCTTGGACGAAATCTGGTTGATTCCGACCGGTCAGCCCCCTCACAAGGATCCCCACGAACTGACCCCGGGCCGACAAAGGGCCGAAATGCTGGAATTGGCCGTCGCCGGAAATCCCACCTATCAAGTGAGCCGCATGGAACTCGAGCATTCCGGCACGAGCTACACGTTTGAAACATTGCAACGACTGCACGGCGAAGATGCAGATCGGGAGCTGTTCTTTCTAATCGGGGCCGATTCACTGCACGATTTGCCGACCTGGCGGGAACCAAAACGCATTGCGGAACTGGCGACAATCGTTGCTGTCAATCGTGGCGGGCAGCCGGAACCTGATTTCGAATCGATTCGTACCAAGGTTGGTGACGCGGTCGCTACGAGGATTCAGTCAATCACTATTCCGGGCATAGAATTGTCGTCGTCGGACATTCGCAGCCGCGTTCGACAAGGAAAAAGCATTCGGTTTATGACGCCGAGGGCCATCGAGGCTTACATCGAGCAGCACAAGTTGTACGAGGCTGGCGCGGAGACTAGTTCCAGCCAATCTTCTGCCTGTGAGTGATTCGGATTCACATCGTCGAAACGAGCAACGAATGACTGGCAATCACGACTATGTGATTCGTGGTGGAGCAGACGGGCGCGAGCGCCTCAAAATCCTGGCGCGTGTCATGCAGCCGACAACCGAGGCTTTGTTCGATCGGCTGAACATCGAACGAAACATGCGGATCCTCGATATCGGTTGCGGGGGCGGCGACGTCACCACGATCTTGGCGGAACGCGTAGGGCCGGGTGGCCACGTCGTGGGATATGATCTCGATGCCGACAAGATCGCCTTGGCACGCGAGGAAGCTCAATCAGCATCGATTGCGAATGTGTCATATGAAGTCGCTTCGGTGGATGACTTTCCTCGTGACGCGAAGTTTGAAGTGGCGTATGCCCGGTTCTTGTTGACGCATCTGGCCGACCCGGTGAATGCCTTGCAGCGGATCGCCGGCACGGTGCGCGTTGGGGGAATGGTCATCGTCGAAGATGTCGACTTTCGGGGACACTTTTGTCATCCGCCGTCAGCCGCTTTCGATCGCTACGTCGATTGGTATCAGCAGGTGGTCCGTTTGCGCGGCGCCGATCCCGACATCGGGCCCAGAATTCCCGAAATGTTTCTGCAGATCGGACTGGAATCGGTGTCGACCGGCATCGTTCAACCGAGCGGGCTCACCGGCGAAGTCAAACAGATTGCCTCGCTGACGCTGGCGAACATCGCCGATTCGCTGGTTCAGGAGAACATCGCGACTCACGACGAGGTGGAGCAAGCATTGGCGGAATTGGAGGTGTACGCCGCCGACAACTCAACGCTGATGAGTCTGCCGCGCATCGTCCAAACATGGGGCATTCGCGTTGGCTGAGGGATTTTGAAGCCCCTCCTAGACGCGATCGCGTCCGACCCGCCCGCAAGCAGGGGAGGTGACATCTCTCCTGACTTGGGCCACGCCACAGAAAGTTTTTGTACTCGGAATCGACGAGCGTCGATACAATGTGCCATAGACGAGACTGTTTCCGGTGATGAAAAATCTCCGACATCGTCGATGTCGAATCGAACAGCGTCGACGACAGCTTGATCGAATAAGTTATGAAGGGAACAAATGGGACAGGATTTCAAGGATGAACCAGATGTCTGTTCTTAATCTTGTCAATCCTGTTCATCCAGTCATAATTTCATCCGACTATCGATCCTATGACGGTTTCTTCTGATCAGCCAATGGAAGTACACGCCCGCGAAATCACGCCGGTCCGAACCGTAATCGTAGGATGTCTCGTCGTATTGCTGGTGTACTGTTGCCTGCAGTCCGATCACGGCGGTCATAAGGGTACGCCATTAGAAGCGTGGCGATTAATTCCCTTGATCTTGGCGGCGACTACTCTATCAATGCTTGGCAAGCGGTACCTCAATCCCATTACCGGGATGCTCCTCGGCGGGGTTGGTGGCGCTTTTGGAACATTGGATTACTTTGCGGCGCCTTATGGGATCGTGGTTGGATTGGTCGTTGGCGCCATCGTTATCACGCTGCCGGTTGCGGACAAACCTCCACTGCAGAGGAAGCCAGAAGCGTTGGAATCGAACCAAAATCAGAACATATCGCATTACCCGTAGCGTAGATCACGCTATTGGCTGACGGATTGACCGCGACCATTCATCGAAAAGGGACCGTTTGTCATGACTACTTCCCCAACCCGTTTGATGGCTCATCAAATTGGTTTCCTGATGATGGCCCTGACGTTGGCCGCGACGTGTTTCGCACAACAGGCCAATGCACAGCAGCAGCAGCGAAACCGAACTCAACGACAATCAATGTTCGATCAGTTGGATGCCAACGGCGATGGCAAGATCGAAAAAGGCGAAGTCGACGGATCGATGTGGTTTCGCCTGTCGCGGCGTGACAGTAACGGCGACGGCGCGATCACACCGAACGAGGTCAGCCAACTTCGCCGGCCGAGCCAGCAGGCCCAAACACCCACGACCGCTCGCCCCGGCGGCGCGCCCGCTAACTTTGACGTGAAATCCTTCCAGGCTTCGACCGGCAACTCGATCAACTACAGCCTGTTTGTTCCCCAGGAAATCCAGCCGGACGAACAGCTTCCCTTGGTTTTATGTCTGCACGGCGGACGCGGGGCGACCTGGGCCGCCAAAGTGGCCGGCGGTGCGGAATTCCAGCAAAAGCGGCGCTGCTTTGTGATGGCTCCCGCCTGCGAGGCGATCGCGATCTGGGTGGCAGCCGGTTACGGCGATGACTACAGCAAAACCATGTCGGTCGAAAACGAAGTGATGGAAGCCATCGACGACGTGATTGCCAAGTATCCAGTCGATCCCGACCGCCTGTATGTCACCGGGCAGTCCAAGGGAGGCCATGGTACGTGGGGGATGATCTCGAAGTTCCCCGACCGCTTCGCGGCGGCGGCCCCGGTATGCGGACCGTTTTATACGGACGATGTTTCGGCGATCGCTGAATTGCCGATTTGGATCTTTCATGGAAACAACGACCAATCAGTTCCGGTCGAGATTTCCCGCAAACTTGTTGCAGCCCTGCGCGAGGCGGGAGCATCGCCCGGCTATACGGAGTTTCCCGGCGTGGGCCACAATAGTTGGATACCGGCCTATTCGATGGACGTGTTTTGGGATTGGTTATTCGAACAACGCCGCGGCGGACCTAGTGAGTTGCCGTGAGAATCTCGCGGATGCGATAGCGGCCTCGCTTTGAGCTGTTGGCCACAATGAGAACTCTGAAAAATCGTCCGCCAATACCGAAAGACCAGCCAATGGAACCATCGCAAGACAATGAGGGCGCCCCGCTTCCATCTCGGAGGCCTACACGTATACCGATGCGAACGAAAACCGACGAGTTGGGAATCTTTACGATAGGAATCGGGATAGTCTTTGCGGCGCTGTCATTGTGGTTGACGTTTACGCTTCGCCCGAATCCAGGACGGCAACAATCGCTGCTAGCTGTCGTCGTTACGTTAGCGATCTGCGCGATCTATGTTGTCTTAGGCATACTCACACGACGCACCAAGAGTGCGGGCCAAATCCAGTTGACCGTTGCTTTTGTAGTGCTGGGATTTCTTGTCGATTTGGCGCTCGGCTTTAGTATTTTGAAGTTATTCATCTCCGGCTTCGTGATTTTTCTCATTGTAAAAACGGGAGTACAGGCGATCGGCGAGGTACACGAATCGACAACGGTGGAGTGACCATGTCGGCTGTTTATGGCTTGGCAACCAAGTCTTACGGAGAGATTGGTTGCCCAAAATGGCAGTGTCGCCGAAGGCCAGATCACCTGATCTGCGAGAATCATTGTGAATCACGGTTTACACAATCCGAGCGACAATCCTCTTGAAACGTTTACGAGTTTCAATGACGCCCCTGAATATCCGCCGCTTGCAAACGGCCATCGCATCGAACCGCGAATCAATTACAAAGGAGTCTGGGTCGCCTTTGACTACGAGACACTCATACCTGCGAATGCCGATAACCAGCGCCGCTCCCCAATTCCTTTTTCGCATTACATCACTGCGCGGATTCTTTGCCGGGATTGCGGCAGGGAGTTCACATTCTCGGCTCAAGAGCAACAACGTGTCTACGAGCAAGAAGGATACCACCCCGACTACTTTCCGAAGCGGTGCGACGAGTGTTACCAGCGGCATTTCCGACGAAAGCACCTTTGGCGTCGATACGACGCCAACATTACCGATGCGCTCACGACGACGCGGTTGGATCCCAAGCAGGGTATGATTCAGACGATCGACGAATTGGAAAGCCTGGACGGTGAACTGCCCGAGAAAATGCGTGTCCGGCGTTCTCAATTAGTGAACCAATTGGCAAAGCCCCAAGACAACGATTGACAAATTGGCTAACGTTTTTCCCCTCTCCTACAACAACTCGTTCACATTCTCGGGCGGGCGGCCGAGGATCGCTTTCTTTCCCTTCACCACGATCGGGCGTTCGATCAGTTTGGGATTCTCGACCATCACTTTGATCGCTTGTGCACGCGTGAGAACTTTCTTTCCGAGTTTCAGCTCTTTGTAAACTGCTTCCCCTCTGCGCATCAGCTGTTGTGGCTCTATACCGAGTTGCTTAAGCAAACCGTCCAACTCTTTGGCAGTGAGCGGATCGTTCAAGTACTCGACGATTTCCGGTTCCACGCCGGCATCTCGAATTAACTGCAATGTCTGCCGACTCTTGGTACATCGAGGGTTGTGATAAATCTTCATTCCTGCTCCCAATTCAGTGAACGTTGCACAGCCCGCTGCCAACGCCCATATAATTGATTCCGTTTTTCTTCCGCCATCGACGGTGTGAATTCCCGTTCCAAGGCCCAGTTATTCGTGACATCGGTCTGGTCCGACCAAAATCCGACCGCTAGCCCGGCCAGGTAGGCGGCTCCCAGCGCGGTCGTTTCCTGCACAACCGGTCGCTGCACGTTGACATCCAGCAAATCCGATTGGAACTGCATCAGCAGATTATTAGCCGATGCCCCGCCGTCTACCTTCAAAGCCTGCAGTGTGACTCCCGAATCTTGTTGCATGGCATCGAGCACATCGCGAGTTTGATAGGCCATCGATTCGAGCGCGGCCCGAGCCAGATGTTCCCGTTTCGTTCCGCGCGTGAGTCCAATGATCGTGCCCCGCGCCGGTTGATTCCAATGCGGTGCGCCTAATCCGACGAAGGCCGGCACGAAGACGACGCCATCCGAATCGGGGGCCCGGCTCGCCAACTCTTCGATCTCCGGTGCGGATTCAATAATTTGCAATCCGTCACGCAGCCATTGCACGACCGCCCCGGCGATAAAAATCGATCCTTCCAGGCAGTAGGTAATTTTGTCGTCGATGCCCCAGCCGATGGTCGTGAGTAGACCATTCTGCGAAGGGACCGGCTTCTCGCCGGTGTTCAGCAGCATAAAGCATCCAGTGCCGTAGGTGTTTTTGGCGCTACCCAACTCGAAGCAGGCCTGCCCGAATGTGGCAGCCTGCTGGTCGCCGGCGATTCCGGAAATGGGGATCGGTCCCCCCAACAATTCCTCATCAGTTTCGCCGTACACCTCGCTCGAATTTCGCACCTCGGGGAGCATGGCCCGCGGGATGTCGAGAATCTTCAGCAGTTCGTCATCCCAGTCGAGCGAATGGATATTGTAAATCAGCGTGCGGCTGGCGTTTGTATAGTCAGTGATGTGCAGTCGGCCGCCGGTCAGTCGCCAAATCAAAAACGAGTCCACAGTGCCGAACAGGATTTCCCCTTTTTCGGCTCGGGACCGCAATCCGTCGATGTTATCAAGCAGATGCTTGATTTTCGTGCCCGAAAAATACGCGTCGACAACGAGGCCGGTCTTATCGCGAAATGTCTGTTCGAGACCTTCGGCTTTCAGGCGATCGCATTCGCCAGCGGTAATGCGGCTTTGCCAAACGATGGCATTGGCAACCGGTTTTCCGGTATCGCGCTCCCAAAGAATCGCCGTTTCGCGTTGATTGGTAATGCCGATGGCGGCAACGTCGGCGGCAGTTACTTCCGCCTGTTGCATCGCTTGTTGCGCGACTGACAATTGAGACGACCAAATCGCTTCGGGGTCGTGCTCGACATGCCCGGGGCTGGGGAAGATCTGCTCGAACTCCTCTTGAGCGGTAGCGACAATTCGGCCGTCGTGCCCGAAGACGATCGCGCGGCTGGAAGTGGTCCCCTGATCGAGCGCCAAAACGTATTTCGACATGGTCGAGCATCCTAACTAATGAGGGCATCAGTGCCGATTGTTGTGCGATTGCATTCCGGCATCTTACCGATCAAAGCTGCGGTTGCAAATTCGCAACTGTCATTCGGAAATCCGTTTGGATACGATGATGTGAAGTACCAAATAGAGCAAGCGAATAGAATGCACATACGCGGCGATGTATTCACTGGTAACCCGACGCGTCAGCGAGGGAATTCAATTCTCGTCGTTCTCAAGTTTCGGGTGACCAACGGCGCGTAAGTAATCCCAAGGACATACCGTGGATTTCCGATGGAACAGGGCTGAGGCTCAGCAGGAGCTTCGCCCTCTCAAATAGAACGATCGCGTCGACAACTTGGACAAGGGGATACTCGATGCTTAAGAATCAAGTGACATCTAACCGTCGGCCGACGTTGTTGGTTTTGGGAGTTGGCTTGTTAGCGATAATTGCCACGGCAAGATCGGTCCATGCCGACGAACCACAGCGGCCGAACATCATCCTTATGATGGCCGACGACATGGGCTTCTCGGACATTGGTTGCTACGGCGGGGAAATTCGCACGCCGAATCTCAATGGACTGGCAGACGGCGGCCTACGATTCACGCAATTCTACAACACAGCTCGATGCTGCCCGACGCGTGCCTCGCTGATGACGGGACTCTATCCGCATCAGGCCGGTGTCGGTCATATGATGGGGGACTGGGGTGTCCCTGGTTATCGAGGAGACCTGAATCAAAACTGCCGCACGATTGCCGAAGTCCTGCGCGAAGGGGCCGGCTATCGCACTGCCATGTCGGGTAAATGGCACGTGACCCGGCAAGTCGGGCATTGGGACGATACCGATCTCAAATCCAAGCACAATTGGCCCGTTCAACGTGGCTACGAAGAGTTCTTCGGCACGATCCACGGGGCGGGTAGTTTTTATGATCCCATCACGCTGACCCGTC
>JANQRQ010000172.1 GCA_028284485.1 Planctomycetaceae bacterium
TTATTCGGAATGGAACCACCGGTAATCCTGTCGACGAAGCAATAGTTAAGCGCGGGATCATAGTGAAACTCCCGCATGCTCTCGAAGCGGGCCTTTGTAAAGTACTCTTCCGGTTCAATGTCATGTGGTAATCCCGAAATCCGAAAGTGGACTTCGGCAAATTGACCCGCACCACTGGATTGCTTTTTATGGCGGTAGTGGCCTTCGCCAGCGCCGTTGCACGTTTCACGATAAGGTACCTTCGGCTGATGAGTAACCACCTCGACCTTGTCGCGCTTCAGCAGCCGATCCTGAACGATTGCCAAATGCAATTCGCTCATACCGTGCATGACCATTTCTTTTGTTTGCGAGTCGCGCGTGATTTGAAAAGTTTGGTCCTCTTCTTCGATCTTTTGCAAAGCCCCCGAAATCTTTTGCTGGTCAGAACGACTCTTCGGCTCGACTGCCAAACCGACCATTGGAGAGGGAAACTCAATTTCGGGCATCGTGACGGGGTTATTGCTCACGAACAGTGTATCCCCCACCGCCAAGTCGTCGACTTTGACAACCGCCACAATATCACCGGGGCCTGCTGAATCGACCGGTTCTTGCGCCCCGCCTTGAACCGTGAGCAACTGGCTGATCTTGATCGACTTGTCACTTCGAGAGTTCTTAACGGAGTCGTCCTTACTCAGGCTGCCGGCGAACACGCGCAAGTAACTCATCTTCGCGACGAATGGGTCAATACGTGTCTTGAAGACCTGCGCGACCACAGGCGAATCGGCATCCTGTTTGATAACGATTTCCTCGCCAGCCGGGTTTGTACCGCGCCTTTCCAATCCGTCTGGTGGAAGCGCAAAATCGATTAGCGCGTCCATAAATTCTTCGACGCCGATATCGCCCTTCGAGCTGGCGAAGAATACCGGAATCAGCGTCCCGGCCGCGATCGCTTTGGTGACTCCCGATGCAACTTCGTCGCCGGATAATTCCTCTCCTTCCAGATAGCGTTCCATCAGTGCTTCATCGGCTTCGACGATGGCGTCCATCAATGCTTGATTGATTTCGTTTGGATCGAGTGCCAAACCATCCGGCAGGCTGTCCGGAATATTCAACGTACTAACAACGCCGGAAAAGTCCGGGCCGACCCCGACTGGTACGTTCAACGGGACGCATCCCTGCCCAAAAGTTTCTTGGACGATCCCCAGTACGCCTTCGATGTCGACGTTTTCCATGTCGCACTTGTTGATGAGGATCATCCGCCCCAACCCAGCATCGCCGGACATGGCAAACACGCGCCGAGTGTTGACTTCGATACCGGCTGCAGCGCTGATGGTGACGACCGCCGTTTCGACGGCCCGTAGAGCACCGACCACCTGCCCAATAAAATCGGGATATCCAGGCGTGTCGATGAATTGCACACGCTTTCCACTTCTTTCGAAATGTGCGGCCGCAGAGGTAATCGACGACTTGCGTTCTTTTTCGTCATCGTCAACGTCGAGAACGCTCGTTCCGTCATCGACCGATCCGGCGCGACTTCCGACTCCTGCTTTAAAGAGCATCAAATCTGCCAGAGTGGTTTTGCCAGTGGCTCCATGGCCGACGAATGCGACGTTTCTCAGGTCGTTTGTTTGAAATTCGGACATTGTCACCTTCTTGCAGAGTGAAATCCATTTTTCGCGCACGTAATCGTGACGTGGAAGCTGCGCGGTTTATGAATTCTATGTGAATGGCAGCCATTCCGCTACCAGCCGGCACGGAATAAGCGAAGGTAACATCCTGCAAAAAATGGACCCTCTTCGCAATAGTGGCAACGAAAGCGTCCGGGAGAGTGAATGGGGCTCAGAACGGCGTCACCGGAACGGGAAGAAGCAGGGCATGATGTTCGAACAACACAAGTTTTCCGTGCTGCCCCACAAACTGCGTAAAGAAGAGCAAAAACACGTAGGAACACAGCGTGGCTAGAATCAGAGCTCGAGAAAGGAAGCGAATCTTCCTACCTGTCGGCTCTTCGCGGTGCATGGCTCGATGGTATGCCCAACCGACTGCCAATTTCGATGGGAAGATACTGATGATGAACACGATCGTGACTAGCCACATCGCATCGGCTGATGGAACAACGACCGTAAACAAGTACAAAGGCAAAGCCGACAGATAAAACAAAAGCGTCACCGCGGCCCACGCCAATGGTGCGTGTGAATAAAGGCGTTTAACCTTGCGCAGTTCAAACATCGCGGCCAGGCGGTTCTCCACAGAGAATTGAACCTGCAGAAACGGTGCCCAGCTGAGCACAAATACTAACCCAACCCCACCGACCAAAATGGCAAATCCGGCTCCCGCGTTTTGTCCATCGCCAGCGGCGAAAAGCAATGTCGGAATGAGTAGCCACACAATACCGCCGATATAGCCCCGCCACCCGAGGGACAGGTAGTAACCTAATTGCAATCGCGATAACAATCGGCGCATCTGTTGGTCGGCGTGTCGCGAAAAACTTCGATCGCGTAAAGACCGGAAAAGCCAAATTGTGTTTCGCCATGGCCGCAGAAAATCGCCGACACGGCCTCCACGAAATAGAGCCAAGCATAAATGTATTCCAACGAGAACCGATCCAACGATAGTCATGCGTGAAAGCACGATCGCGGCCTGTGACTCGGCATCGATCAAACGGGCGTCCGCCGCAGCGCTGGACAGTAGATGCAGTGGGAACAGAAATACCAACAAACCGATCCCGACCACTCCGGCTCGAGGCGCCATTTTTAGCAGCGGAATCGAATGTCGAATCTTGCCTGTAAGAGCCATCCTCCTTTCGGCCTCAAGCAGATAACCTAAGGCAATAAAGTTCACAATCGGTATCGCAGCAACCAGTGCCAGGATGAGAACCAAGGTCGCAATCCCAAAGCTGCACTGAACACACCAAGCAATGGTTTGCAGCGGGTGTCGCCAAGGTTTCGCCTTCAAACTAATGCTGTCGTCCCATTCCGGTGAAGCCTCGCTGGAACGATGCACGCCCTGAGGTTCGCCCAAGGCGTCAGTTTCTTCCACGTCGAATCTAACAGGCTCAACTTCCGACCGCTGATTGACGTCCGCTGAGTTTTCGACCGTCTTTGTTTCCAAGTCGATATCTCGCCTTTGATGCTCGGACATGGTTTTTGGGGTAGCCTTTACATAGGACTACTTTGCAGAACAACAGCTGGTTTCAGCCAATCCGCGAAACGGCAACCAGATTTTTGAGGTATTAGTTTCGTACCCTCCGCGTTTTCGACCAAGAATTTGTGTGTTTCGACAGTAAATCATACGATTTAGCCGTTCCGCAACGTTGAGGTATGCACCGAAAACCGGTCGCCATCAAACAACGAATCACCGAGCGCACGATATGATTGCAAGAATCATTGTAATCCTGGTAATGCCTTTGTCAGTCACGATTCTGGTGATGGCCGCGGTCAACGTCCCGATTGAGACCGAGATTTCCATGGCGGCCATTCAGCCCCAGCCACCCGATGGCCTTCGCGAAACCGTCGCTCGAATTGACCAACTGGTCGACGAAACATGGAGTCGTTCGGCAATCGAACCGGCGCCTCCTGCCGACGATATCGTCTTGCTTCGGCGACTGTCTTTGGCCCTCCACGGAACGATTCCCTCGCTTGAGCAAATCCGGGCGTTTCAGTCTGATGATGCTCCAAACCGCGTGTCTCGATGGACGGAGCATCTTCTTGCCGACAGCCGCTTTGCCGACTACTTCGCGGAACGTCTTGCCCGAGTTTATGTCGGCACCGAAAACGGCCCATTTATTCAATTTCGCCGGGATCGGTTTGTCAGTTGGTTAGGCGAAGCTCTTCTCGAGAATCGACCATACGATTTGATCGTGCGCGATATTTTGTCTGAGCATGGTCTGTGGACGGATCGGCCTGCGACGAACTTCATTACGGCGGGTGTCGCCAATGGCGAACTTGACGAGAACAAGTTGGCTGGGCGCACCGTGCGTGCCTTTCTCGGTCAACGGATCGACTGTGCACAATGTCACGACCACCCCTTCGACGACTGGAAGCAAAGTGATTTCGAGGGGATCGCAGCATTCTTTGGCCAGACAAAGTTATCACTACTCGGTGTCCAAGACGATACCAATCGCGTTTATGAGATCGAGATCGCCGAATCCGACGAGACCCGAATCGTTTCTGCCGGCGTCCCATTCCATGATTCTTGGCTCCCCGCGGACGGACCTCTCAGAGAGCGTTTGGCCCACTGGCTGACACATCGCGATAACCGTCGATTTGAACGCTCGATTGCGAAC
This sequence comes from Planctomycetaceae bacterium, assembly GCA_028284485.1. GTDB lineage: Bacteria > Planctomycetota > Planctomycetia > Planctomycetales > Planctomycetaceae > JANQRQ01. The sequence continues at coordinate 4,265 of JANQRQ010000172.1, forward strand.
CGTGTTTGGGGGCTGATGTTTGGAAGGCCATTCATCGAGCCGGTCGATGACATCCCCGACCCGGGCGATGAGACCGATCCCGATGTCCTGGATATTCTCGGAGCCGATTTCCGCGAACATGGCTACGACTTAAGGCGGCTCATCAGTGTGATTGCGGCTACGAAACCATTTCGACTCGATTCGACGCACGAATTTGCATCCGACGCAGCAACCGTCGAGTCCCTCGAATCCGTTTGGGCGATCTTCCCTCTCGTGCGTCTTCGTCCAGAGCAGATCATCGGTGCCATGCTGCAAGCGTCGACAGTCAAAACGATCGACCAAAATACGCATGTCTTGTTTCGCGCAATCAAACAATTGCGATCGAATGCCTTTGTCAAGGAATACGGTGATCTGGGCGACGACGAGCTTCAAAATCGACCTGGAACAATCGCACAAGCACTCTTAAGAATGAATGGTGAATTCTCGGCTGACGCGAGCCATGCAACGATCTTTTCGTCCGCCGGTCGCGTCGCATCCTGGAGTTCGAATGACGGAACTTGTATCGAAAACTGTTTCTTCGTATGCCTCACGCGCGCGCCCACCGAGCAAGAGCTAACGCACTTCACAAAACAACTGTCCGGTACCACTGGAAAACAAAGGTCTTCACTCGTTGAGGATCTCTATTGGAGCTTGTTGAACTCTCCGGAATTCTCATGGAATCACTGACAGCTTTCGATTTGAATCGTCGCTCGGTCTTACAGTTGGCTGCTGGCTTCGGCGTTTCATTTTTGCTGCCTGCCATCGACAGTCGCGCTGCACAACGGCGCGGCGTTGAGCGCGCGAAATCCCTAATTGTCCTTTGGCTTGCCGGCGGCCCAAGCCAACTGGAAACCTGGGACCCGCATCCCGGATCGAAGATTGGGGGAAGTCGGGACGAGGGCGCTGTCAAAGCGATTTCGACTCGCAATCCCCAACTCCAAATCGCTGATCTTTATCCACGCATTGCAGATCAAGCCGATTCCTTCTCGGTTGTTCGTTCATTGGTCTCCAAAGAAGGGGATCACGAGCGGGGCACGTATTATCTCAAAACGGGTTACCGTCCCGACCCGACACTGCAGCACCCCTCCGTCGGTGCAATTCTTGCCTTTGAACATCGAAACGATAGCCGGCTGGAGATTCCGGCCCATATATGCCTGGGCGCTTCCCAGTGGCCACCCCGTGGCGGATATCTTGGGGATGAATTCGACGCCTTCAAAATTTTCGATCCGGGAAAGAACATACGCAATCTCAAGTCGCGGGTCGGCGAGACGCGTCAACAACGACGATTACAAAACCTCGGCGTCATCACCAGGTCATTCCGGAAGTCGCGAGAGATTCCAACGGAAAAGACATTGCACGAAAAGACGGTCGATCGCGCACTGCAAATGATGACATCGGATCAGCTCAAAGCCTTTGATATCGGCGACGAGTCCCAGAGCCTTCTCGACGCCTACGGCGATAGCCGTTTCGGACGGGGATGCCTGGTGGCGCGACGTCTGGTTGAACAGGGCGTCCGAACGGTCGAGGTGAATCTACCGGGATGGGACAGTCATGTGAATAACTTTGAAACGCACCGGCAGAACTCCCGTGACCTCGACCCGGCATTGGCCACTCTAATTTCTGACTTAAAACAGCGAGATCTCCTGCAATCGACCGTTATGCTGTGCATCGGAGAATTCGGACGCACACCGAGGATCAATCCTTTGGGAGGTCGTGATCATTGGCCCAGTGGATTCTCCTGCATCGTGGCCGGAGGTGGGCTACAGTCCGGCCACGTCATCGGAGAAACGGATCCAACTGGCGAAAAGAAAGAACCGCTGAATCCCATTTCGGTCAACGATTTGTATGCGACGATTCTTTACGCGCTCGCCGTCGATTACTCAAAGGAATTTATGACTCCCATCGAACGCCCGATGGCTTATTGTGACGGAAATCCGATCGAAGAGTTATTGCCGGTCATTTGAGTTGGCCCGCCCCCCCCGATCGAATGAAAGGCTCTCCCTCCGATCTGATGAGGGAGGACAATCCGCAAACTCAGCAGTTCGCACAGCATTCGCCAGTTGCGGATCATGCCCACGATCGTGAGTGTGCCATCTGCTGGAAAACCGTTCGTGGTAGTTCTAGAATGCGGAGGTCATGAACCAATCACCCGTTCCGCCTCCGTCGACCGACCGAGTTCAGGTCGCCATTGTTGGCGTCGGACTGATTGGCGGATCGCTGGCAGCTGCCTTAAAAGCACGGCACATTGCCGCAAAAGTGATTGGCGTCGGGCGAAACATTTCGCGTCTTGAATCGGCCCAATCATTGGGTCTGATTGATGTTGCGACGACAGACATCGCCTACGCTGCCCAGAACGCCGACCTGATTGTCTTTTGCACGCCGGTCGATTTGATCGCTCAAGGTGTCGAGGCAGCTGTTGCGGCCGGATCGCCACAGTTGTTGCTCACCGATGTTGGTAGCGTTAAAGGGACAATCGCTCGAGAAGTTGGGGCTTTGTTGCCCGCTGGTAAGAATTTCATCGGCTCGCACCCACTGGCCGGATCCGAACGCAATGGCTTTGAGAACTCCGATGCAGACCTGTTTGAGGGAAAGACTTGCATCATTACTCCGTGCCCATGGAATTCGGAAGAACATACCGTTCGGTTGACCAAATTCTGGGAATCGGTCGGAAGTTCTGTCCTACGAATGACTCCTGATGAGCATGACCGAAAACTGGCGCAAACCAGTCATTTGCCGCACGTTCTCGCAGCCGCGTTGGCAACGATTCTTGAAGAGGAGAATCACGCCATTGCAGCAACCGGATTCCGCGATTCGACCCGTATCGCAGCCGGAGATCCCGACTTATGGGTGGCGATCATCCTTGGCAACGCGCAATCCATCGTCGAAAGCATCGATGGCTTTTCTGATCAGCTCGCAGAATTTCGAGCTGCCATTGAGAAAGGCGATGCGGCAACCTTGAAAAAGCTGCTCGATGTTGCCAAAACCAATCGCGACGCTCTTTCGTAAACTATCGAATTGTGAGTCCAACATGCTTTGGGAAGTGGAGATACGACCGGCTGATGGCCAGACCGACAGCGAAGGTACCCGCATTGCTGCCGAAGCGACAGCCTTGGGGCTTGGCTCAATCCGAGGCGTGAGATCTGCAAAGTCGTTTCTGCTACAAACCTCGACCGCGGAAGCGCTCGACGCGACCGTGGCGCAAAGCCTTTTAGTCGACCCCGTTGTCGAAAACTTCGAACTGCGAGATTTGCAGCAACCAGCGGCGAAGAATGCTTCCCAAAGCGAGGAGATTCTACTCAACGTCTTATTCAAGCCGGGCGTAACCGACAATGTCGCGCAAAGCGCTGCCTCGGCGCTGAAATCTCTCGGAGTCGAAGTCGAAGCCGTTGCCACCTGCCGAAAGTATCGTTTCGATTCCGCATGCGATCCGGCCGAAATCGATCGTCTCATTTCGAAGTTGTTGGCCAACGACGCCATCGAGCATGTGATCCGTGGTCCTCTGAGCCTCGATCAGATTGCATTGGGTAGTCATTACGATTTTGAGCGTCTTGACGTTCCGATCCGATCGATGTCGGACGAAGAGTTGTCCGATCTCAGTCGCAGTGGGCAACTTTACTTGTCTCTCACAGAGATGCAAACAATTCGCAATCACTTCGTTTCGGAAGGTCGTGACCCTAGCGATATTGAATTGGAGACCATCGCGCAAACCTGGAGTGAGCATTGCTCCCATAAGACCCTCGCAGGTCGAATTCACTATCAAGACGGCCAATCCGAACTGCAGTTCGAAAACATGCTTAAGGAAACGATTTTTGCTGCGACGGAAGATTTGCGCCGTGATCTTGGTGATCAGGATTGGTGCGTCAGTGTCTTTCGGGATAACGCTGGAATCGTCAAATTCGACGAGGCCAACAATGTTTGCTTCAAGGTCGAAACGCACAATCATCCCTCGGCATTGGAACCGTATGGCGGCGCGAATACCGGGATTGGCGGTGTCATCCGAGACCCACTTGGCACCGGTTTAGGGGCCAAGCCGATCTGTAATACAGATGTGTTTTGCTTTGCTCCGCCAGACACACCTCACGACGAATTGCCCACCGGGATCCTGCATCCCAAAGCAGTCGCAAAAGGTGTTGTTGCGGGAGTTCGCGATTATGGTAACCGCATGGGGATCCCCACGGTCAACGGGGCCATTTATTTTGATGAAAGGTATTTGGGAAATCCTCTGGTCTACTGCGGAAACGTGGCATTGATCCCTGTCGACAAATGCGAAAAACTCGTCTCGGCCGGCGACTTGATCGTGAGCGTCGGAGGGCGGACCGGTCGCGACGGAATCCACGGCGCAACGTTTTCATCCGCAGAGTTGACCGAAGAGAGCGAGTCCATCTCCGGCGGTGCCGTCCAGATCGGAAACGCGATTACAGAAAAAATGGTCGCCGACGTCGTCCTCGAAGCACGAGACCGAGGTCTTTATTCAGCAATAACGGATTGTGGAGCTGGAGGATTTAGCAGCGCAGTGGGAGAAATGGGAGAGGACGTCGGTGCCGAGGTCTGGCTCGACTGCGCCCCCCTCAAGTACACAGGTTTGACGTACACCGAGATTTGGATTTCCGAAGCCCAGGAAAGAATGGTCCTGGCAGTGCCACCCGAGAAGTGGCCAGAATTAGAATCGTTGTGCGCTTCGGAGGGCGTCGAAGCGGCGGTGATCGGGGAGTTTCAAGAAACAGGTCGACTGGTTCTTAAATATCGCGACCATCAGGTTGCCGATTTATCCATGGCATTTCTCCATGACGGAAGGCCCCCCATCATTCGCGAGGCTGTTTACGAGCCAGTTGCGACGACCCCATTGAGTATTCTGTCACGAGACCGTTTTGATGACGATCTCAAGGCGATCCTGAGTGCTCCGAACGTCTGCAGCAAAGAATGGGTCATCCGACAATACGATCACGAGGTCCAAGCGGGCAGCGTCATCAAGCCGCTCGTCGGAATCTCAAACGACGGTCCTTCCGACGCGGCTGTTGTTCGCCCTGTCCTCACGTCTTCTCGCGGTTTGGCGATCTCCTGCGGAATGAATCCTAATTACGGTGACCTTGACCCGTATTGGATGGCCGCTTCTGCGATCGACGAGGCCATTCG
>JANQRQ010000195.1 GCA_028284485.1 Planctomycetaceae bacterium
TCTCAAAGTCGAGCCCCGCAGGCTTCGATAGAATCGTCGGCAACCGACATGGAGCCAGAATCGGACGATTCAAGGGCACCGATCGAGGCCTTGTTTGCCTTGGCGCTGCCACCTGCCCTTCCCAAGTTTCTGCGACGGCGCGGCCGAAAAGACAAAGATCGGCGATCCGTTCGCTAAAAGAGCACCGTAGGGATGATTCGCACAACCGACTCCCAGCGCACAACAGGGCTGTACAATTCTCGTTGTCGTTGAGCGGCGACGTCGAATGCGCTACGGAATTGCCGGCGGCGCAACATCGGTACTTAAGGTCGGCTCCACCACCAAATCGTTCTCGATGGATCGAACGCCTGGTTCCATCAGGACGAGGAAACCGGCAAGTTTTTTCGTCGCTTCCGAATCGACTTGACCGTTAAGGGTCACCACGCCGCCGTCAGCAACCTGGACGTTTACGCCGCTGAGCTGCGGACGTTGGACCATGACGTTCGCGACTTTAGTTGTCACGCGCGACGAAATGACCGATGACGCTCGCGGAGGAAACGAAAACGCAATTCTTTGGCGTGGGCGAAATACTCCCCGGGAAGTCGTTCCCCCAAGTCCACCTCCTCCGCCCCGCAAAAGATTATTCAGAGCGCTGCTCGCTCGCCCTGTTGTCGCTCCGCCACGGCCCGCGGTCGCACCGCCTCGCGCGGCCGAGAATTGATTGTTCGTCGTTGCTCCAAAATTAGGCGTGGCGACTCGGCCGCCTCCGGCACCGCCACCAGCGTTCTGGTTGCCGCCGATGAACGTACCCGCATTCTGGCTGCGGCCGACGAACCCACCGCCGAAATCGACAGTGATATCACCGCCGCCAGCGCCGGTATTGATTCCTGCACCGGCAGCCGCCGCGCCACCAGCGGCAGTTCCGCCTCCTCCGGCTTGCGTCGCACCTCCGGTAATGCCGGTTCCCGTCGTGCCTGTCGTTCCACGCGCAGCGCCAGTTGCAGCACCACCAGTCGTACCGCCGATTCCGGCAGTTTGGGCGTGGAGTGAATCCGTTAGGGATAAACTGATTCCCACGACACCGACAATCATCAGGCTAGGTGCGATTCGAATTAATGGCATGGCTTATTCCTCTGAATTCTGGACAATCCGTCCAGCTTTTTCTGCCCCCGTCGCAAGCGATTTCTAACACTAATATACGAGATCTTTCGCAACTGGCCAGAGAGAAATTCACGCGCAATACCAATATCTGAATTGCCGAAAACTTTTCGCAAATCAGCGAAACCTTTTCGCCTGGCCGTGGTTTGTCAATCGTGCATGAGGTAGCTGTCGTACGCCCCACGCGACGGCCTTATCAGGCTAGAAGCGGTTTACTTGTCCTTGTGGCGTTTCTGGCTCGTAGGAGCCAGCTATTTATCGAAACAACGCGATTCTCGCGGCCACAAGTCAGCGTAATACGCTGTATTCAGTGCCTGATACAAACACGACATTGACGATCCGTCAGATCGCATCGGTCAGATCGGTCGTTACAACGCTTGTCACGCGCAACTAAACTGATTCGCCTCAATCAGCCGCCAGATCGAATCAACGAATCGAAGGGTCCGTTCAGCCAATCACAATTCGTATGTCGCAATAGAATCGGCGATGACAATAAAGGCGAACTCGTGGGGCATGGTCGTTGCGCTGCACGATAGCAAACCGAAGAGGATTCACGGCGTCGGCTCGTCGCCTTCATCCGCATGTTGTTCGAGTGTGCCCGATTCGGTGTCCGGCTTGGGGAGATACATGAATGTCCCAGTCGCGCTGGAAACGAGCACATCAGCGGACGTCCGGATTTCGCCCGATGCGACGGCGGTTTGCGATCCCGAATGATGGACCTCAGCAACGATCCGCAGCGTCTCTCCCTTCCAGGCTGGCCGTATGAAATTCACGCTCAGTTGAACGGTCACAACGAACTTGCCATCCGGCGCTTGGGCCCAAACTGCGTATCCCATCGCGGAATCAAGCAGAGCAGCCGACACACCACCATGCATGATCCCCATTGATTGCAGATGCTTTTCGTCGACTTCGAGTTCGAATTCGCAACCGCCGCCGGAAACAGGTACGGGGCGTAACCCCAACAGATCCAAGAAGGGAACACGGCGACCGGTCGTGGCTCCTGCCGAGTTTTCCGGTTTCGAAGATTCCATACCAACGCGTCCTCTCCAGCAAGGGCTAGAGTTTGTCCGAAATTGATGTCGCGACGTTCGAATTGTTGTCGACGCAATTTACTGAACGCCAGCCGCTACAGTAAGGCGAGACGAAGTCTAGTTTCCACGATCCGCATTGCGACCGGAGGCGTCGAGCGGCATTACCCTTCCGCGACTTCGACAAACACTTTTAGGGCATCGCGATCTTCGACGAGAAGACGCATCATCTCGTTGTACTGATCCAATCCGTGTACGGGGCTGGTCAGGATCTTTTCAATCACATTCGGGTAGGTCACTTCGCCGAGCGCCAAGTCGGCGATACCGGATTCGAAGTGGCGGCGATTGGCGTTGACCGAACCGAGCAACAACTTGTTCCCAAGCACCCAATTGATATTGATATGATCCGACTGGACTTCGACACGTCGTTGACCACCAGTAATACTCGTCCAAACCATCGCGCCGTTATGGCCCAAGAGTTTCATCGACTCGAAAGCGATTTCACTATTGCCCGTCGCTTCGACGATTAAATCCGCTTTGCCGGTTTGTTCGACAAGCTCGCTCAAACTCGTGTCTTGCGTACTGATATACTTCGCCCCGAGCCCTTCGGCAATTTCCGCCTTGAGGCAAGGCTTCGGACTGCGAGCCAATGTATACACATCGAGTCCGCGTAGTCTCAATATTAACGTGGCGAGCAAACCAATTTGCCCTGCCCCAGTCACGTAAGCCACCTTGGGCTCCCATACCTGCAAACGTTTTTGGGCTTCGTAAATCTGCTCAACCGCTTTCGCGGCGCAGCTCATTGGTTCGGCCAACACGTGCAGGTGTTTTAGTCCGACCGGCATCTTGACGACGAATTCCGAGTGTTCAACAAAGTATTCGGTGAGGAATCCATGCAGCAGGTTGATACCACGTTCGTAGTAGACTTCTTCGCTCGTAATGTCGGACCGTCCGATGCGATCATAGATCGAGCCGCCTGGCCGTCGAACCGTGCACGTGACGTAGTCCCCAGGTACGACATGCGTAACCGCCGGCCCCACTTCTTCCACAATTCCAAACGATTCGTGCCCTAGCACAAGAAAGTCGTAGCCGGGAGGGGCGGCGCCGTAAAGCGCGTCGTTGATTTCGCGGTCTGTCGCGTCGACTCCGATCTTTAACACGCGAACCAGGACACCGTGTCCATCTGGAATCTCGTCGACGCGCGGTTTGGGAAGTTCCGTTAGGTGAACGCTGTTTTTCTCACCGGGTGTTACTGCAACTGCCTGCATTTTGATGCCTATGTAAGTCGTTGAATCCAGAACCTACAAACTGAACCGTTTGGCGGGACGCGAATTCTAGTCGCCCAACCTCGAAAAATCGATGCACTGCGACCGCAAGTGATCGATCTCCCCAAGAAAAACCGGCGGGTGGATTCGATGAGACTGGGGGCTCAATCGACGAATCCGGCAGGGGGCTATCCCGGAATTGATTCAAACGAGCAAACCACGATCTCAGTTGCGAGCGAACTCGTTCGAGGCCACACGACTCGCGTGTCGCTCGAGAAGGTCGCCAGCATCAGCTTGCGAGAATTCCACATTACTCGGTTGGAAGTCGATCGCACAACTGACCGGTCGACGAACTGGCCACCCGGCCAAGTGGCGAACCATCCGGTCTTAGCGGCTCCCCAGAATAACTGTTTCGCCCACGGCCGGGATCTGTAGCTCGGCGTTGGACGGCTTATTCGTAGCGTTCCACCAATTAGCTAGCCTATCCGCCGGCTCGATCAATGGTTCATCGGTCATTTGAAAAGTGCCCCAATGCATCGGGATCATCGTCCGAGCAGCGAGTGTCAAAA
>JANQRQ010000212.1 GCA_028284485.1 Planctomycetaceae bacterium
GCCGGCGTTGAAGTCGGTGATGTCGTTGCCGAGGGTGTTGAACGTGTCGGTACTGGCTTGACCCAATAGGGCGTCGTCTTCCGGTCCACCGGTGAGCGTGTCGTTGTTGTTGTCACCGCGGAGCACGTCCGCCTCATTGTCGCCGGTGAGATTGTCGTTGCCATTCAAACCATTAATCGGCACCACCACTGTGGCTCCCGGGCAATGTTACTGTCGCCCATTACGACATAAACACGAGCTTCTCGAAAATGAAACTAACTCGAGTACGGGAGAACAAGAATTTTTCCGTTTTTCCAAGAACGCACTTGACGATTCGAAAGTCGGCGAATATATTCGCATATGCGAACTCATTCGCACTAGTTTGGTAAGTCGTTATTGGAGGGATCGGCGAATGAAAAAGGGGAAACAGCAACAGTCGCTCGGGCACCGCGAGCGACAGATCATGGATACAGTTTACCGTCTCGGCGAAGCATCGGTGGGTGAGGTCCTTAAAGGGCTCCCCGATCCGCCGACGTATTCGTCCGTTCGGAAAATGCTCAGCCTACTCGAGGAAAAAGGATTGCTGCGACACCGTCGGCAGGGCACCAAATACATCTACAGGCCGGTTCGATCACGGGAATCGGCGAGTCGCTCTGCTGTGAAACATCTGCTTTCTACCTTTTTCGGTGGCTCCGCAACTGAGGCGGTCAACGCCATTCTCGATGTTTCTTCCACGAATCTCAGCGACGATGATCTGACACGATTGCGCAAGATGATCGACGAAGCACGCGAGGAGGGACAGTAATATGTCATTTCAAATCTTAGCAGACCGGCTTTTCGAAGCAGACATTCTCGCGGTTGCGATCGATATTTCGATCAAAGTGACCATTTTGCTGGGCGGTGCTGCTGTCGTGACCCGATTGATGCGTCGAAATTCGTCGGCGCTGCGGCATTGTGTGTGGAGTCTTGCGCTGGGAGGCTCGCTGGCGATTCCAGCAGCGTCGGCCCTCATTCCAGAATGGCAAATCCCAATCTTGCCGTCGACAGAAAAAGACCAACCGGACGAATCATCTCAAGTTGTCGCGACCACTTCCCGAGATGCGATCGCGTCAACTTATTTCATAAACACAAACGAATCGGGATCGGTCGCCGATGTCGATTCGATCGGCCACTTGCCGCCCGATAACAGTGACAGGCAGCATATTGCCCAATGGCCGAGCGATCACGCGGTCGCCGATGCATTTGCGGCGGAAACTGCGGGCTTGGCTTCGCAGAAGCAATTGCAGGACTCGCCGCTGGAAGTATCGACGACGCTAGCAGTCTCGAGCTCGAATGGTTCGACAGGGCTTTCGCGAGAAACGCTGGCGCGGTGGGCGGTATTGGTGTGGATAGTCGGCATGGTCGCGTTTTTGTTGCCACTGTGCTGCGGGGGATTATTCAATCGTTATTTGTTGCGAAAAGCTCAAATCGTTCAGCAACCAGCCTTTCAAAGTCTGTTAACCGAGTTGCGTGATCGGCTCGGATTGCGTCGAGCGATTCGTTTGTTTGATATCGACGATGAAATCGTACCAATCACTTGGGGGCTGTTTCGGCCCTTAATTCTCTTGCCAATGTCGTGGCGCCATTGGCCCGGTCAACGGTTGCGCATGGTGCTGTTGCATGAACTGGCACACGTCAAGCGATTTGATTTACCGCTGCAGTTGATGGCCCGGCTATCGTGCGCAGTCTACTGGTTCAATCCATTAATCTGGTATGCGTTGCGCCGGTTGCGAATCGAACGAGAACAGGCTTGCGATGATCGCGTCGTTCACACGGGCGAGCGTGCCAGCGATTACGCCAATGAACTGGTTGCCATCGCAGAAACGCATCGTCTGCCGCGACTTGCCTTGGCAGTCGGGATGGCCCGTTCCTCGCGATTGGAAGACCGCCTTCGTTCGCTGTTCGATAAGGCACGATCTCACCTGCCCATGAATTCACGATGGGGCATCGGGTTGTTGATGTCGGCAGCGGTCGTGGTGACAGCCATTGCAGTGATCCGCCCCGTGCAAAAGTCGGTGAATGCCGCCGAACCGAAAGCATCGCTGGCGGAAGACTCAGACGCATCGACGTCGGTCCAGTCAGTTCCGGGCGAATCGGACTCGACATTTACAACTGCAACAGGACGTGTCTTGTCGCCTGCGGGCGACCCTGTCAACGCCGCCCACGTCCTTGTGACACGAGTGACCGGAAGCATGTATACCGGCAACGAACAAATTGAAATCCTGGCGGAAACTAAAACAGGCCGCGACGGTCAATTCAAGCTGTCTTACGACGCGGTATTACCAAACAATCAACGTGGTTTTCTGCAAGGCACCACTGAAAACGTTAGCGTTCAAATCGTCACGGTGCATCCTAATTTTTCTGTTGGTTTTCACAGCAATTTCAATCCCCAATGGGACGAACAAGTTGAAATCGAATTCAAGGCGCCAGATGCATTGACCGGTCGCCTGATTGACCTCGAAGGACGTCCGCTCGCCGGAGCGACCCTTCAGGTGCGGGCCGTCGCTCAGGCGAGTGAACCGCTTGACGAATGGTTCAAAAAGGCCGCATCCAATCCACGGCCGGATGCAGAAATGATGATGATGGCATCGGCCGCCTCACGGAACGAGCGCCCGCGTCCGGTGCGATTTCCGTCTCAAACCGGATTTGCGGCCAATGGCATCGTGCCGCCCGTTCAGTCCGATCAATCAGGTCGGTTTACAATTCCAAACATCGGCCCCGACCGGATGGTTGTGTTTGAGGTTGCCGCGCCGAATGTTGCCAGGACCACAGTTAAAATGGTCACGCACGACGGGCCCGACGTTTACGATTCTTATCCCGATCCGCGGTTGCGTGACCGTCTGATTCATGGAAATGATTCGACGATTACGGTCGAACCAGGGTTCCTCGTTAAAGGCATCGTCACAGAAAAGGGGACAGGCAATCCGATTCCGGGTTGCAAGATTGAAGTCACCCAGATCGCAGGGTCGATTAGCAGCGTCGAAGACTTTGCATCGACCACCACAGATGCCTCGGGAGCCTACAGACTTGATCGACTGCCCGCGGATCCTCCCAGTTCTCGCGGCTATCGGATTCGGTTTTCGCCGCCGGCTGAAGCCCCGTTCTTTCCGACAGACTTGGCTGTTCGCCTCGAAAGTGACCGCCATGAAAAAGTGTTCGACGTCGAATTGCCGCGGGCCCGCATGGTTCGTGGACGCGTGATCGACGAACGAACAGGAAAGCCGGTTCGTTCGCTCGTCGGGTATCTGCCGAAACTGAACAACAAAATCGCGGCCGAATTTCCCAACTTCCGTTCCGGTATGCGAACAGTAGCATTCAGCGATTTTCGTTGGACCGAGCCTGACGGCAGCTTTGAGGTACCGGCGATTAATGGCGAAGGGGCACTCTGCGTCACTGCACAGCAAAAGTCCGCCTTTGGAATCGCCGGGAATCCGGATGGGATCAAGGGATTGCAGCGGGAAGGCAATCGATTCGTCCTCTATCATCTGTTTGGTCCGTCGATGATCAACGAATTCCGCAAGATCAGCTTATCCGACGGTGATCCCGATCCAGAAATTGAAGTCGCCTTACGCTCACTCAGTCGTAATCGGCTTCGAATCGTTGATGCGAACGGTCGTCCAGTCGTCGGCTGCCGCGTCTCGGGGCTCCTTCCGGATGTGATGTTTGCCGCCAGGCAATCGCCCTCTCAGCAGATTCCCTTGCAGTCGGCCGAAGCCGATATCATCGGCTTGGAGGTCGAGTCGCCACGCGTTTTGGCGATCGATAAGCCTGGAAAAGAACTCGGAGCGATCGCCGTCGTCCGGAAGGAGGATGGCAGTCCCGTAACCGTCACCTTGCAGTCAGGCGGACAAATCCGTGGACGACTTTTGGACAAGGCCGGCGATCCCATCGTCGGAGCCAGCGTCATGGCAACGGGAATCTCGCCAGTTGAACTTCCGACGACTGAGTTTCGCAATCGCCCCGTATCTTTCCGCGTGTATACGTCGGTTTTCAAAACCGGCCGGGATGGCCGTTTTGAAATTCAGGGAGTGATACCCGGTTGTGCGTATGCCACGAACTTTATGGGCAATGGCCCACTTGAATCATTAAAGAGTTCCGAGATTGAGTCGCTCCGCAAGCAAACCTCGAACGTTCAACCGGGCGAATCAACCGATGTCGGCGACATCGTCGCTGCTGTCGAACTAACGCTGCAACCACTAGAGGTTCCCGATTCGGCATTGGATGAGACTGGCCGCAGCGACGCCATACCGACGTCGGTACCTGCGACGAGCGAGCCCGCCGACGATGTCGTGACTATTAAAGGTCAGGTTGTCGATCCGGACGGCAAACCTTTTCCGAATGCCGTTGTCCGCGCAGTCAATAATCTGGATTTTTGGAAGGAGAAACCAGCAGTCGTTAGAACCCAAAGCGACAATCAAGGTTTGTTCGAGCTCAAGGTCCACACGTCGGCGTTCGCGCCCCAGTCTGGCGGTCAAGTTTTCGCAGAGTATTGGAAACAGCTCGGCGTAACAGCGGTCGCTAGTGGATATGCGCCGGCATTTGTGCCCTACGTGGCGATCGAGAACAATCCGTCGACGACCCTGAAACTTGTCGAAGACACCGTTCCCATCACCGGTCGAGTTGTCGATTTGGAAGGCAAACCGATTGCCGGAATTACGGTCAAACCGTCGACGGTCGTCGCCACACCCCAGGGCGACCTCAATCAATGGATCGAAGGCGTCAAGCAAAACGATATTGTCGCTCAGCGTGCGGCACATTGGCCGCCACTTCCATTGATTGGTACGGGAATTCCAGAAGAAGCAACAACCGATGCGGACGGACGCTTCACAATTACCGGGATTGGACGTGAACGCAAAGTTACTTTGGCTCTCGAAGGGAGTGGCATCGTTCGCAGCACATTAACAGTGGCCACTCGCCACATGGATCCGCTCGAATGGGAAGCGGGTGGGCAGTTTCTTTCGCCAGGCCCGATATATGGCGCCGACTTCCAATATAGTGCGGCACCCTCTCGGCCGATTGTCGGAACGGTCGTCGATGCCAAAACGCGCAAGCCGCTGCCCGGCGTGACGATCCACAGCCAAACGATGTCGATTGGCGGTCGCCCGGTGCATGGCGTGCGAACTTTGACAACTGCGTCGGATGCCAACGGTCGATATCGGCTCGAAGGAATGCCGGAAGGCAGCGAAAACGAGATTCTGGCCGTACCCGGCGACGGGCAACCTTACTTCATGCGGATCATCCCGGTGCCAAATTCCACCGGGTTGGGGCCAATTCCATTGGATATCAAACTCCATCGTGGAATCTCGATCCGCGGAACGATCACTGACAAGACCACCGGCAAGCCCATCACAGGCGCGTATCTTCATTACATGCCGTTCTTAGAGAACGAGCATGCACCCAACGTTGTTGGTGACGACGATGTCATGCCGGCGGCTTTCGCTTACCCCGATCGTTACCGGTCGCAGGCGGACGGATCGTTTCACATCGTTGGCGTTCCGGGGCGAGCCATTTTGGGAGCCATGCATCCAACGAACCCTTATCGGCAGGGTGTTGGTTCGGAGTTGATTCAAGGAGCCGACGAGCAGGGGGAATTTGCAACGTATCGGTCGCCGAATCGCCCCGGAAAGAGTTGGCCGCATTCGATGATCGAGCTGAATGCCGCAGAAGGGACCAATTCGCTCGAGACCGATTTGCAGCTTGATCCAGGAGAATCGATCGAAGTTACGATTGTCGACCCGGAAGGAAAACCACTCGCGGGCTGCCGTGTGGACGGCAACAGTTCTCAAAACATGGTGTCGCAAGAGTTGCCATCACCAACATTCACAGCAACGAATTTCGGCCCGAACGAAACCCGTCAAATTGTCATTACTCACGAAGGCCGCCATTTAGGGCGCGCCGTTTCTGTCAGCCTTTCCCAGGCGACAAACGGCAAACTCATCATCGAACTCAGTCCGACGGCGAACCTGACGGGACGCATACTTGACAAAAATGGCGATCCCGTAAAAGGGGTAACAGTTCAGGCCTCGACGTTCTCCGAAGGGCGGTTCAGCCAACTCACGCCAGTGACAACCGATAGCGACGGACGTTACCGCTTCGAGAATGTTCCGAGTGGTTGCGCCTACTACGTCATCGCGCAGAGGCTGTTCCCGGTCATCAGTACGACAGAATTGGCGCGATCGGTCGCACCTGATCCGGGAGAAACCAAGGACCTCGGAGATCGAGTGCTGGGAGGGAACGATGCATAGCCTTCGTCAGACTGATCCGTGGGCCGAGTATCGCCCGTCGGCTGAACGTCCGTGGGATGTACGTCGAGTCGCCCATTTGCACCGCCGCGCTGGTTTTGGTGCGACCTGGTATGAGATAAAGCGCGATTTGAAAGAGGGACCGCAAGCGGCTGTTGATCGACTGCTTAACGGACAGGCGCACAGCCCCCATGCATCACCCCAATTTGAACAGACGGCCAAAGCCATTGCCGACGCGGCTGTCGGTTCGGGCAACGCGAACCGCCTGAAAGCGTGGTGGCTGTTTCGCATGCTCTTTTCGCCCGATCCGCTGGGGGAACGTTTGACCTTGATGTGGCATAACCATTTTGCCACCAGCAATGTCAAAATCTCGGATGTGGGACTCATGCGCCAACAAAACGAGATCTTGCGTTCCTGGGCGCGCGCCCCGTTCGGCGAACTATTGAGTCGCGTTGTTAAGGATCCTGCGATGTTGGTCTGGCTCGATGCCGACGCCAACCGCAAGGAACATCCCAACGAAAACCTCGCCCGCGAGATTATGGAACTGTTCAGTTTGGGAGTCGGAAACTACACAGAAACCGATATCAAGCAGGCTGCCCGGGCCCTCAGCGGTTGGTCGGTAAAGTCGCGCGAGTTCCACAATTATGATCGCTTTCATGACGACGGTGAGAAGAAGATTTTTGGTCAAACGGGCAATTGGAATGGCGACGATCTGCTGCGATTGCTGCAGGAACATCATGCCGTCGCCCAGCGCGTTGCATTTCGACTCTGCGAAATGTTGATGGGCGAATCGGTGGTTGATCATTCTTCCGTCGACGAGTTGGCCGACGGTCTTCGTCGACAAAATCTCGACGTTGGTTGGGGCATCGCAAAGATCCTGCGTAGCGAATCGTTCTTCAGCGAGTCCAACATCGGCAATCGCGTGCTGTCGCCAGTGGAATACGCCGTCAGTACAGTCCGTGCCCTCGAGATGTTTGATCCGCCGCCGAGTACATTGCTGCTCGCTGAAAGCGCTGCCAATTTGGGGCAAGATCTTTTCTATCCGCCCAACGTGTTTGGCTGGCCGGGAGGACGTTCCTGGTTAAGCAGTCGCGGTTTGATTGGTCGGGCCAATTTGGCCTCTGCGTTTATAGCAGGAAAGATGCATTACCCCGCGCATCCGTACGACGCCGCGGCTTTGGCGTCACGGCATGGTTTCGACGGGGAACAGTCACAGCGTGACTTTTTTACGAAACTGTTATTGGGTAGTCGCACGGCATCGCCGCATGCGGCTGATGGAATTAACGACTTTGTGGTCACGATTCTCGCCTCGCCCGAGGCGCAACTTTCGTAGCGTGATTGTCTTTTTCGTTCACGAATCCGTCTCGTGAGAACTTGCGATTCAAACCGAATCGTGTTCTTCGAGGGCACAAAACAGCGTCGTACACTGTAATGGAGAACGCCATGTTCCAGTCTGATCTCAGTCGTCGTCAGTTCTTAGCGAAATCAAGTTTGATTGCGGTTGCCCCAACAGTGCCGGCATTTTTGAGGCATTCTGTATTGGCAGCTGACGCGCAGAAAACCGGGCGTATTCTGGTTGTTTTCCAAATGAGCGGTGGCAACGACGGAATCAATACGGTTGTCTCCCATGCGGATGAAGCATACGCCAAGCTAAGAGACAAACTGCGTCTTGCCGATGACACGCTCATTAAAATGAATGATGAGCTTGCTCTGCATCCGTCATTAAGGCCGGCGGCGGATTTGATGGAAGACGGGCGATTGTCAATCGTTCAAGGCGTGGGGTACCCGAATCCAAATCGGTCGCACGATGTGAGTATGGCCATTTGGCAAACAGCACGCTTCGATCCACGCGAACACAAGTCGTTCGGCTGGATCGGACAGGCCATGGACGGGCGACAGATGGCATCCAGCGGCGCGCCGCATTCTGTTTTGTTGGGCAACGAGTATCCACCGGTCGCTTTGCGCGGTCGCCGGTCGACTTCAGTTTCGCTCGCGCATTTGGATGACCTAAAGCTGCAGTCGAAGTTGGCGACACCGGCGCAATTCGCAAACGCGAACTCCGTACAAGATTTGACCGCTTTTGCTCGCCGCGCAGCGCTGGATGCCTATTCCACGGCCGATCTGATTGACGAGGTGACCGCGTCATCGGCTGGTGAAGAAGCCGCCTATCCGACTACGACGATCGGTAAACGCCTGCAAGCGATCGCGCAGCTCATCAAGGCCGATTTCGGAACACCGGTCTACTACGCCATTCAAGGCGGCTACGACACACATGCAGCACAGTTGCCGACACACGCCCGGTTGCTGCGGGATCTCTCCGGTGCGCTCCAATCGTTCTTGAATGATCTACGCAGCGCCAAGTTGGATGACCGCGTCGTGGTACTCGCATTTAGTGAATTTGGTCGTCGTGCCAAAGAGAACGCGTCGTTCGGCACGGACCACGGGACTGCGGGCCCGGTTTTCGTCGCCGGTGCCCCGGTCGCTTCCGGCTTTGTCGGAGAAACACCACGGCTGGACGATCTGGAAAACGGCGATGTGAAGATGACAACCGATTTCCGCAATGTCTACGCGACGCTGCTGGATGATTGGTTGGGCTTATCGTCCGAGAAAGCACTCGGCGGTTCGTTCGACAGCTTG
>JANQRQ010000242.1 GCA_028284485.1 Planctomycetaceae bacterium
GATTCGTAGTCTTTTCGGGTTTCCGCGGGCTGTTGGTCGTGCCATGCCTTCCACACCGATTCATTAAGTGCCGTTTTGACCATTCCCGGGCAGACGGTGTTCACACGGATTCCGTAGGGAGCCAAGTCTTTTGCTATGCACTGGGCAAAATTGATGTTGGCAGCTTTGGAAGCGCTATAAGGGGGGTCAGTTGGTGAACCGATTTGACCAGCCACGGAGGAAATGAACGTCATCGTGCCGGACGAGTGCTCCATCATCGCCGGTGCAATCGCGTGCGCGACATTGGTCATTCCCATCACGTTGACTTCCAAAATACGTGGCCAATCTTCCGGGGCCAGATTCGTAAACGGAAAGCCGAATTTCCCAGAACCGATGGCAGCTGCATGCACCAAATGGTCGATGTTGCCAAGTTGACCGATCGTTTCATTCTTCGCTGCTTCGATCGACTGACGGTCTGTGATATCGACTTGTAAGCCGATTACCGTTGCGGAAGTTGATTGTGCATACTCATCGGCGACTGCAGCGACGTTTTCTGATTGGTCCCAGATAGCAACTTTCACGCCTTCCGCAGCAAACTCCGCGGCGATGGCCCAACCGATGCCCCCCGAGCCACCCGTGACGACCGCTACTTGTTCTTGCAACTGCAAGTCCATCCAATTTCCTCTTATGTTCTGCAGGGGCTCGCCCCGCACTGAAAGAATCATGGAACGCAACATCGCTCCACACGACGCAATTCTATCGTTGTGGTCGTCTTGGAGCGAACGGCTTTCTGCCGTCATTGCGTACCGCGCTCAGTTCGATCGGCAGAGTCAATTTTGGAATTGCCAACTTTTCAGGATGTAACGCTTACTTTGCAAATTGGTTACAATCCTACTTGCGCGGGCGGCGACCTGAATAGCAGTCGGCCGGGTGACTATCGGGAATTCTGTTGGCCGAACTGAAGGTCGAATTTAATTACGTCGGAGTCGAACATGAAGCTCGGATTAATCAATTCCGCCTGGGCGCAATCGGGCCGTGAGACCGCCTGGGGAATTCAAAAAACGAAAGAACTTGGGTTCGACACGATTGATATCTTCACCGATCCGTTGGAGATCGATGTCCGCGAGCGTCGGCTCATCAAAGACGAATGCGACCGGTTGGAGTTGCCCATTGTTTCCATTTGCTGTGTGGCGGTCGGCTTGATCGATTTCAATCCGAGTGTGCAGCGATTTCACATCGATCGAGTGAAGGCGTATCTCGATTTAGTCTACGAGTACGAAGCCGACAATCTGCTGTTGGTGCTCGGTGAATACATTTGGAACCGAGAAGTGATCCCGCCCGCTGAACAATGGCAGACGGCCGTCGACAATTGTCGCATTCTTGCCGAATACGCTGCCAATCTCGATGTGCAAATCGCGTTGGAGCTCGAGCCATTTGCGCTGTCGCTGTTGAACGATGTCGACTCGATGGTCCGGTTTTTGAATGATGTCGATCATCCAGCGTTGCGCGCGAACATCGATGTGTCGCATTTGGCTTTGGCTCATGTGCAGCCTGAGGAGCTTCGCCGGATGCAAGGCAAGGCAATTCATGTCCATATTTCCGACTGCGATGGAAAGGTGCATGGCGATCTTCCCCCCGGCCGAGGCGTCGTCGAATTTGGCCCTTACCTAAAGGAAATTGCCGACTTAGGCATCGACGGTGCGATGTCCATTGAGCTGGAGTATTCTCCTGATCCCGACCACATCGAAGAATGGGTTGCCGAAGCTTACTCGTCGACAGATCGCCTGATGCAAGAGGTTGGCTTGCGCGGTTAGCCGCGGCCTCAGGGATTCGCCACGAATTCCGGCTTGTCGTCAGTTTCGGCGATGTCGGTACGCCACGGTGGATTTCAGGCGAATGAATCGCAGGTCTGCTTGACGTACAGGGGGCCTTTCCCTAATGTCGTGCGAAGTTGCCCCGGAAACGTCCATTTTCATCGGGTTTCTGCACAGTTACCAGCCCTGCAGAAAGTGGTCGCCTCGTACAGCAAGGTGCCGGTGGGGCAGTTGATGTCGCGGATCATACGCCGATTCGCCTCGTATCGAGTTCAGTAACGCGTTCCAACGAAACGGTAGAGATATGGCCGATTTGATTCCTGTTCATGGTGGGTTGTCTGAGCCTGTATGCCGGACCGTCGCTGGCGATGATGTCGCCGACTTTAAAGCCGAATTGGAAGGGCTTCCGAAAGTCCCCGTGTCGGCCGCCGATCTTTCGACTGTCTACCGCATCGCCGATGGCACACTCAGTCCATTAACGGGTCCAATGGGAGAGGCCGCCTACAATCGCGTATTGGATGAAGGCGTGATCGAATCCGACGGAAAGGACTATGCCTGGGCAATTCCGTTAGCATTTCCCGTAACGGAAGCTTTGGCGAGCACGCTTTCGTCCGGGCAAAAAGTCGCTCTTGTCAGCCCCGACAACGAACCGGTTGCCTTGCTGGAAATCAGCGATGTCTACGAATGGGACAAGCAGCGATATCTCACGAGCGTCTATCAAACCGAACGAACGGATCATCCGGGCGGAGATATGGTGCTCAAAGGGGATGCCGATTGTACGCACCTGATCGGTGGAGAACTGCGAGCGTTGCCTCAGCCGAAAAATCCCGATTTTGGCCAGTTTGTGCTCACGCCGCGGGAAGTACGGGCATTGCTTGCGGACAAGGGTTGGGAGGCCGTCGTGGCCTTTCAAACTCGCAATCCACTGCACCGAGCACACGAGTATGCTTTGGTGTATGCCTTGGAAGAGTTGTTGCGGCAAGGGAAGAATGCCGGCGCAGTCCTCAACCCGTTGATCGGTGAGACAAAAGGGGACGACGTCAGCGCCGCTATTCGAATGCAGACCTATGAAAAGCTGATCAGCGACCGAGCCTTGGGCGAAGGCGACAGCGATCCCGATTTGTGGAGTGATCGCAGCGACAGCGTCCCCGACCGAGTGTTGCTATTGGGACTCGACATCAAGATGTTTTACGGCGGTCCGAAAGAAGCAGTCATGCATGCGATCTACCGGCAAAACATGGGTTACACCAACATTGTTATCGGGCGCAAGCATGCCGATGCACCATACCACGATGGTTCGGCCATCTGGGGCGATTTCGACGCTCAAGAGATCTTCGAGAACCTGAGCGGCGATTTGCAGATTCAACCGATCAAAGTCGGCTTTGCAGCGTTCTACGAATCGATGGGACGCGTCGACCTGATGGAGAATCACTCCGAAGAAAAGCCGGTCTTCATTTCCGGAAAGGATGTGCGGGCTACGCTGCAAAAGGGAGAAATGGTCGATCCGCGAATTATGCGCGAGAGTACATCGAAGATTCTCGCTGAAGCGATGCACCAGTAAACGGAACGCGGCTTCGGATTCGCAATGACTGATATGCTGGTATGTGAGCGCAATCGGTTCGTGCCCACGAAGTACCAGTTTGACAAGGTCAATGCAGTGTGACCGCGAGCCGGTGACAAGTCTGCGTACGAGGCTCTAAACCATGTCGTAGTTCCACGGTGCGCGCATTTCCCGCGAGACCAATCGGTTGGCTTCTTCATCTCCGACGAATTGTTCCGTTTCGGGATTCCATTGCAGTTTGCGCCCGAGACGCAAGGCGATGACACCCAAGTGGCAAACCGATGCCGAGCGATGTCCAATTTCAGGTTCACAGATTGCCTGCTCGCGCGACTTCACACATTCGAAGAAATTGCCCATATGATTGTCACTGAAGTACAGACGCTCGGCAGAAGAAGGTAGCGGTTCGATTAACATATCGGGATCGCTGGCATCGATGGCGCCGCGCGTCACCCAAATCCAGCCATCCGTGCCGGTAAATCGGACCCCGTGTTGCTGCCCTTCAGGGTCGAGCACACGCCCATTCCAGGCATTGGCAGGAGTGCTCCGGCAACTATGCGTGACACCGTTGGCATACGTGTATTGCACGTTGTAGAGGCTGGTTGCCGTAAATCCGTTGGGGATCATTTCGATTTCCGGTTTTCCTTCGATCGACACCGGTCCACTTCGTTCCAACCCCATACCCCACAACGCGATGTCGTTGTGATGGGCTCCCCAATCGGTCATCGTACCGCCGGAATAGGCCCACCAATAACGAAACGTGACGTGTGTTCGTTCTTCCACGTAGTCGACGTTGGGAGTTTGACCCTGCCACATGTCCCAATTCATTCCACGCGGAACTTTTGAAGCGGTAAACGGACCCTCGCGTCGACCGGCTGGCAGGAAGACTTCGACATTCTTCAATTTTCCAATCCGTCCGTTCCGTACCAGCTCACACGCCATTCGAAAGCGGGAGTCGCTGCGCTGCTGGCTTCCGGTTTGTAGAATTCGTCCGGTCTCATTAGCTACGCGGAGCAGCCGTTTGCCCTCGTCGACCGTGAGTGTCAAAGGCTTCTCACAGTAAACATCTTTTCCAGCCCGCATCGCAGCCATCGAAACCAATGTATGCCAGTGGTCGACCGTTCCACAGACAACGATGTCGATGTCCTTGCGGTCCATCACATGGCGAAAATCGCCGTAGGTATCTGCGTCCGGCCAAATTCCAACGACTTTGGCGAGTTGAGACTCGTCCACGTCGCAAACGGCAACCACTCGACCGAAATTCGCGGCCGATAGCGCGGCACCGCGACCTCGACCTCCGCAACCGACGAGCGCCACACTTGGTTGATCTCCGGAGCTGTTCGACGGTGCGTTTTGATTTGCAGCGGACTCCTCTGCAAACCACATTGGAATTGTCGTTGCCGCTGCTGATGCTGCCGCGGTTTTTAGTAAACTGCGACGAGTGATGCGATTGTTGGAATGATGCATAGCGTGTGGCCTTAGATCGGATTCCATGTTTTGTGAATAACCAAACTTGGTGCGCTCCAACGTCAACGCGCTGGGCCATTGTATCATCGTCGCATCTTGCGTGCCGCAACTTTTCAACTGACAAAGCAAGATCACGCCGTTGACAATGATTTTCGAGATTTGAGATCAAACCGTCGGCGGATCAGGTTCTCCCAATAGCGATTGCAATCGGCTGATGGCGCGGGTCAACATGACACGCACGGCTCCGTCGGTTTTCCCAAGATGCTGGGCGACCTCCTTGGAAGAAAGCCCTTCGAGATATCTCAACCGTAGAGCTGTATGCTGCTCTTCAGGTAATTGAGACAAAGCTTCCAACATACGCATTTGTTTTTGGTTGCGGGAGAATGCTTGGCTGGGGCTAGTCATACTGGCGATGAGGAGATTGATCAGCCCCGCGCGGCTTGCTGTCGACGAGCCGCCATCCAAGGCGACCTCACGATTGGCATCGCGTTTCTGACTGCCGAAGTAACGGCGATGGGCATCGACGATGCGTTGTTCTGCAAGATGGCACAGCCAGCTGAAAGGATCGCGATCCTTTAAGTCGGTATTCTCCAGCGTGCGGACCGCCTCGCTACTCACCTCCTGCAGAATATCGTCAGCTTCGACTTTTCGTTTGAGTGAAGCGCCGGTATTGCGGTTGATAAATGCTAAAAGCTGCAATCGACGATCGTCGATGAATTCTGCCAACGCGTCGCGGTCCCCTTGGCGCACACGATGCAACAAAGGATCATCACTTGTGGACATACGCGTGCACTCCAGCGACGGCTGAAAATAAGAATGACTGACCGTCATGATTTGACGATCAACGAAGCAAGTCAAGCGTGGGACGAATTGGCTGACAAGGTCGATGCGTTAATTAACGCATGGGAATCGTCAGAAGAGCCCCCACGCCTCGAGCCACATCTCACCGATGGTTCGCCCGCGTTTCGCCAAATGCTGCTGGTGGAATTGATCAAAGTTGATTTGGAATACCGTTGGCAAAACAAGGAAACTTACAAGCTCGTCGAACATTATGTCGCGGAATTCCCTGAATTGATCGACGACGGCCGGATTCCAGCCGACTTGATTTACGAGGAATTCCACATTCGGCAGCAATCAGGCGATACAGTCGACCCGCACGAATATCGAGACCGATTTCCGAAACAGGCGGACGAACTCGAACGATTGTTGGGAATTGAAGATCCCTACAAGTCGACGGCATTGTTCACGGCGGAGGTTGCCGAGGAAATCGCAGTCGGTGAGCAATTTGACGACTTTGATCTGTTGGCGACGTTGGGACGTGGTGCATTCGCCAAAGTCTACCTGGCTCGTCAGCGGTCGATGCAGCGCACGGTGGCGCTAAAAATCTCGGCCGACCAGGGGGATGAACCGCAGACCCTGGCACAACTCGACCACGATGGGATCGTCCGAGTCTTCGATCAACGAGTCATTCCCGAGCAGAAGCTGCGTTTGCTGTACATGCAGCATGTTCCAGGGGGGACTTTGCATTCGGTCCATCAGTCGGTCGCTGGCCGACCTGTCGAATCGCGCATCGGTCGCGACATTTTGGACTCGATCGACGAGTCACTCGAGCAATGTGGTCAGTCCCCTCCCGCCGATTCTCCGTTTCGCTTGCGGTTGTTGCATTCGAGTTGGCCGGAAGCCGTTTGTTTAATTGGGAGCCGTTTGGCGGAAGCCTTGGACTACGCGCATCGACAGGATGTTTTGCACCGCGATATCAAGCCGGCCAATGTACTCCTCGATGCGGACGGGACGCCGAAATTGGCCGATTTCAACGTCAGCTTTAGCTCGAAAGTCGAAGGGGCGACCCCCGCAGCATTTTTCGGAGGCAGTCTGGTCTACATGTCGTTGGAGCAGATCGAAGCGAGTAATCCTCGTGAAGAACGGTCTCCCGATTCGATTGATGGGCGGAGCGACATCTATTCGCTGGGTGTGCTTTTGTGGGAAATGCTCACAGGCGAAAGACCGTTCGGCGATGATGCTGTCAGCGAATCCTGGGCGGTCACGTTGGACCGGATGGCAGAACAACGTCGCCGCGGCGTTTCTCGCGCAGTGGCTGATCGATTGCCGCTTGGTTTGGGGGAGGTCTTACGAAAATCTCTCGAGCCGGATGTTCAGCAGCGGTATCAGTCCGCAGCAGAATTCGGGCGGCAGCTCGAATTGTGCCTGCAGCCGCACACGAAACGCCTGCTGGAGTCGCCCCGTTACGGATGGAAACGCGTCGCCTGTCGGTATCCGATCCTCATCATTCTGATGGCTGTGTTTGTTCCGAACATCTTTGCCGGCATATTCAATTATTTCTACAACGAGAACGAAATCATTCTGCGTCTCGATAATGCCGGTGCCCATGGAGTGTTTGAGACCGTGCAAACCGTGATCAACGCGATTGCTTTTCCAGCAGGTTTCATGGTGGCGGTTGTATTGGCGTGGCCCATTGCGCAAGGGCTGAAACGGTGGCGGGATGAAGAGTTCCTGGGCAAGCATGAACTGCAGCAACTCCGCAAGAAGTCGCTGAATATCAGCCTGCAAGTTGCGGCGGTCAGCCTGGCGGAATGGCTGATTGCCGGCATTGCTTACCCGTTGGCGATTGGTTTGGCGACCGATGCGCTGACGCCGGCCCTGTTTATCCATTTTTTGGTGTCGCTGCTGTTATGCGGCCTGATTGCGACGGCTTATCCGTTCTTGGGGGTGACGTTCGTGGCGGCACGCGCGTTTTATCCTGCTTTTTTTCGTCTCGACAGCATTGGCTCCGAGGACTTACCGGCCCTGGTTCGGTTTGGTCGCCGCACCATTTTCTTTCTTGCGCTGGCTGCCGCCGTGCCACTTTTGGCGTTAACGGCATTGATCTTGATCCAATCGACTTATCAGATTGGCTTGACGATTCTCAGTGCCGGTGGAGTCTTGGGGTTTATCGCGGCATTCTGCATGTTTCGACCGATTCAGGATGACCTAGGGCGGCTGGCTTCCGCAATGATCGACAAACATCCGAACGTGGGTGAGACAATCGATTCGAACTCGACATTCTGGTTGACACGTCACCGGTGATGTGCGAGGCGTCAAAGCCTGGACGCAATGGAATGCCAAGGTCGCTTCGGTTGTGTTATTATCCGGCCTGCGACTCGTCACGTTTCCAAATCAACGACTCTTTCCCTTCATCAAGGATGAATCGATGCCGACCGAAAGCAAATTCGTCGTACTTACCGGGGCGTCTCGCGGATTGGGGCGAGCAATGACTGCCGGGTTTATCGAAAGCGGACACACTGTAGCTGGCTGTAGCCGCAGTCTGGGGTCGGTGAAACATTTGGAATCGGAATTCGGCGAGCCTCATCAATTCGATTGTGTTGATGTCTGTGACGACGAGCAGGTGCGGGCCTGGGCAACGGCAGTCATCAAAAAGCATGGTCCGCCCGATTTGCTGGTCAACAACGCGGCGGTCATTAATGAGAACGCGCCGTTATGGGACGTTCCGGCCGGAGAATTTTCCGATGTGATCGATATCAACATCAAAGGAGTCGCGAATGTCATCCGACATTTTGTTCCGTCGATGGTCAATCGCAATTCGGGGATCGTGGTGAATTTCAGTTCGGGGTGGGGACGCTCGACCTCTCCCGACGTTGCCCCGTATTGCGCGACCAAATGGGCCATCGAGGGGCTAACCCAAGCCATGGCGCAGGAATTGCCGGAAGGGATGGCGGCGATTCCTCTAAACCCAGGTGTGATCAATACCGAAATGCTGCAAAGCTGCTTTGGTCACGGTGCGGACGACTATCCGAATGCCGAACAGTGGAGCAAGAATGCAGTTCCGTTTTTATTAAGCTTGACTGTCGATCACAATGGCGAGCCGCTGACTGTGCCGCTCTGAATTGGATCAAACTCAAAGCAACCCATAGGCTGTTGGCTGCGGGGTGTAAATAAGGGGACATTCTACTTTTCAAGAGGCGGCTCGATGATGATGTTGCAAACATTAGTGACGGCAAAAAGTAGAATGTCCCCTTTGTTCGATAGCGATCACCCATGCTTGATCGTTCTCGTGAGTCTGTACATAGTGTTTGCCGCAAGTGCCCACGGGGATGACAAATCCCTCGTAAGGCCTGCGCCGAAACCTGTGCCGGTTGAATCGTACCTCAAGCGATTGTACGAGCCGGAAAATCAACGGTTTTCATTTACTGCGGATTACTCCGGTGGGTTCGACCAATGGCAAGCCGACGCCCGCCCGCTGCTGCAGCAATTGCTGGGTCTCGATGTCATCGTTGAGCAGGCTGGCGACCATCAGCCGACAGTCGAACACGAAGACAGCATTGAACGCGACGGTTATTCGATTC
Source organism: Planctomycetaceae bacterium (assembly GCA_028284485.1). GTDB lineage: Bacteria > Planctomycetota > Planctomycetia > Planctomycetales > Planctomycetaceae > JANQRQ01. The sequence continues at coordinate 9,180 of JANQRQ010000242.1, forward strand.
AGCGAGGGACGATCGAGACCGAACCGGATATCTTCATTCCGTTTTGGTTATTGCGCCCGCAAGGAGAGGGTCCATTTCCGCTGGCGATCTTGCCGCATGGCCACGATCGATTGGGTCATGATACGTATGCGGGTGTCTTTCATAATGAATCGCACGCGAAGGACTCTTTGGCCCAGGACCGGGATGTAGCCGTGCAGGCCGTCAAGCGTGGCTACTTAGCGATTGCCCCGGCCGTGCGCGGTTTGGCCACCGAAGCGGATAAAGTCCCCGATGCATACAAACGGCATGGTGAGCGAGCCTGTCGCAGTCATTTGATGCATTGCATTTTGGCGGGACGGACTGCAGTGGGGGAGCGCGTGTGGGACATGTCCCGCTTGATCGATTGGGCCGGCGAACTTCCCGAGGTGGATGCCCGCGAAATACTGATGATGGGAAATTCCGGCGGCGGTGTGGTGACCTTGTATGCTGCCGCCTGTGATGAGCGGATAACGGTGGCAGTTCCCAGTTGTTCGTTTTCGGTCATCGCTAGTGAAGAGGGGCGGATTTTTCACTGCGATTGCTGCGCCATTCCCGGAATTCTGGAGGGGAGACAAACAACTGGATATCAGCGCAATGCCTTTTAGAGTTCGATAAACGCGGAGAATTGGACAAGATTGGCACTCCAAGGATGGAAGGACGATCGAATGGCGAGGAAGAAGGAGTGGCCGGAATTTGAAATCATCGGCTCA
>JANQRQ010000234.1 GCA_028284485.1 Planctomycetaceae bacterium
GCGAAACGGCTCGATTCGGGAACACCAAACGTCAGCACTTGTTGCGGACCAGCTGCCTGCTCCATGCCAGCCATTATCTGCCGAATACGGCCACGGTCCATTCGCCCGCCGAGGCGACGCAAGTATCCCTCGAGCCGGGTTTGTCCTTCCTGTGTCGGTTCGATCGAGCACCCCATAAAACCCTCGACGATTCCGGTGGCAAAGGCATAGCGCAATGCGACGATCAGGTCTTCCAGCTGCATGACGGGACGGTTCGACGTGCGGCCGACGATTTCACCGGTTGTTAACGTCTGCCAGCCTTCGGCAGGGCCGGCAAGAATGACTTCGTCAGGGTCTTCAAAAAACAAGACGTATTGAATTTGTTGTAGCCCGGCGAGAAGCTGCAATTCGGCGGGAATCGATTCACCCGTCTGGTGCAAAGCGCGAACCTTCTCTTCCAGTCGGTTCAGTGAGACTTTGCGAAGTTTGCTGAACTTGGTCACGTCCCCAGTGGCATGTGTTGCCGCTTGGGCGATTTTAAGAATCTTCTGTTGGTCCGCCTTGGAAAGGGAACGCGTTTCTTTAATGACGCCATTGGGATCGATGAAGACGCCGCCCACGTTACCGGTGACAAAGCCTTGTCCTTGTGCCTGAACCTTTGCTTGCTGACTGACGACAATCAGCAATGCAATCCCTGCCTGCGTTGCGATACGTGAATAGCGCATGCTCGACTCCATTGACCAACAGCAAATGATTGACCGTGCCAGAATGGTGCGGGCGGTGAATTGAAAGTCCTCAGCCATTATAGCGGCTTGGCGTGTGCTCATTCGCCTAACAAATGCGTTTTGAGCAAATCTTCCAATTCGGTGTTAAAACGGCTCCGCGGCAAAACGATATCGCATCCCGCATCCCGGGCAGCTTCCAACTGTTTGATTTGAACGTGTGGCCCGTAAGCAATTGAGACGCATTCATCCGATGAATTGGTCGCATCGAGAAGTGTCGAAAGATTGAGTCCGGGTACGGTGAGGTCGATGAGGAGACATCGGTAATTGGTGTCAGACAGTTTGGTGGCGGCATCATCAACGGTCGCGGCAGTTTCGAGACGGCAACCGAGATTCTCGGCCGCCCCTGTGATGCGACTCGTCAAGAATAAGTCGGAGCTTAACAGAAGTCCTCGCTTTTCGGTGTTCATCGATCGATCATGTCGGCTTTGTGATGCAGAGAAGGTGGGGTTTCGCTCATGTCGTCCATACTGCGCCGTCACGAAGAGTGAAACGCCTCGCGATATTGAGCCTTCTTTTCCTCATCCGGAGATTTCGTGACCAGGCTAACGAGCACGAATACAGGAACGTTTACCACCAGCCCCCAAACCGAACCATGCACTTTGAGGCTGCCCGTGATGCTGTTAACCGTATCGAGCGTAGAAATCAAAAAGGCCGGTGCGGCATCGCCCAGGGCGTTGACTAGCATCTGGAACAGCGGACCGAAAAGAAATGTGGCCAGCAATCCGGCGGCCATACCGGCAGCAGCTCCCTTGCCCGTTCCGCGTTGAATGAACAGCATGTCGACGACGACCGGTAAAAGCTGAGAACTAAATG
>JANQRQ010000264.1 GCA_028284485.1 Planctomycetaceae bacterium
TGGTCGACGGCTTATCGGGTTTGACGATGATTAACCAGTGTTCCCAGACAGGCTGATTGACGTCGGCCGTCGTGCGCCACACCTGGGATGTTAATTTGACAATGTATGTTGTCACCGGGTTACCCGCGACTTCCTTCTGGACTTCCCAAGAGTATGCGGTGTCCGGCTGCTGCACATAATCGCGCAGGGCATGGTTTGCTTCGCCGCTGGCGCTTTGAGCAACCGCGTCGCTGGAAGCGCTCAAGATCACTACCAGACTCAACACACTTACGCACAGACGGAAGTCATTCATCGCACAATCCTCGTCACCGCATTCGTTCTCGGGACACCTCAATGTGACCACATCGTCTCATAACGCCAAAGAATTGGCATCCTAATTCGCCGATGCGCTCGGCAGGCTCTGCATGTAGTTCCAGACGGCGTCAAACTGCCTGCGGGCATCGGCATCGAAGTGCTCTTTGATCTTCGTAGTCAACCCATTTTCCGAAAGTTTGATCATCTTGGTATTCAAGTCGTATCGCGGTGGATCAAACATAAAACGCTGGTACGACTCGGGACGCATACGATCTCGAATGAAGCTGAAATTAATGCCGGGGTTCAACTGCGTATCCTTGTCGCCGCGTGGTTGCTGATCACCGATCGCATGACATTGGCGGCAATCCAACGCTGTTTGGCGTGTCAACTGCTGGCCAATTGTTGCAAGCTCTTTATTGAACGAATGGACGCGCTGCAGTTGGGGATCGATTCCGTGTTCGGCTGCTAATCCTTGCGAAATCGCCCTTGCGTAACTTGGGAATGCGGGCATCCGCGCCTTAATCCACGGTCGAGATTTGTAGTCTAACTCGCCGGCGAGCAGAGCTTTGGTCCAACTCGGCTGCAGTTTTTCGCCCGCCCAAGTCAACGCGGGAAGCGGAGGAGGCACTCGTCCACTCCCCTCTTCCGCGATGACTAGCATCCGATGAGACCGTTTGCCATCACGATCGTGGCAGTTCCCACACTGCAATTCCTCCACCAAACGGTTCGAAGTTTCAACTAAATCAGCACGCTGCAAGCTCCGCAGATCGTGCTGCACAAAGGTCGCCAAATCGTCAATCTCTGCTGCAGTAAGACGGTAGCTTGGAACACCAACTTTATTTGCCGACGCGGTCGTCGACAAACAGCCGGACCGCGCAGACAATTCCTTCCCTACCAAATGCGGCGGCTTAGCGGACAGTGCAGAACCGATACTGTGGCAATTTCGACACCCTACTTCGTCAAACAATTTCCGACCACGCGCGGGATCGCCGTCCGGTTGTCGTCGCGGTAGTTTTCCCTCGGATTTGGAACGGATGAACTGCGACAATGCCCGGGCCTCTGCTTCCGACAATCGAAAATCCGGCATTCTTGAAGCTGCATAGTATTTGTGCGGTTCCTGAATAAAGTTCACCAAAGCGCCGGGCTGAAATTTTTGATCTGCATAAGAGAGAGAGTATCTCTCAAACTCATCATCAAAGTCGACGGGTTCAAAATGGTGACAGACGATGCATCCCAGGTCCTCACTCAATTGCTTGCCATCAACCGGCGGATTGCCCGAGGCGTCGCTCGATTCGGGCGGCGCATTCGACGAATCGCGCTGAGCCAACAAATAAGCAGCGATGTCGGCTGCGTCGCGCTCGGCGGACTTTCCTTGGCCTAGCAAGGCCGGCATTCGGGTATCCGGTCTTAGCGCGACTGGGTTCAGCATCCACTTTTGGAGCCAATCCGCTCGAAATCGATGACCAGCATCAGATAGGTCAGGCGGAGCCAGGGAAAGCTCAAACATCCCGGCCTCGGCGACGTCGGCTTGATGACACCGCGCACAATGGTGATTCGCAAATAGCTGTCGACCATGACGCCGCCTCTGAGCAGCAACCAACTCGCTCGAGCCACTGTCGTGAAAAAACACATCCGACGGAACGGGTTCCCAATTAAAGTTGTAACCTTTCCACAACAATCGCAGACGCGCGTCACCCGTCGGCGGACTTTTATACCGAATCCGAACAAGATTATGTCCTTTGTGCAATAGAACGGCCTCGGCAGTCGTCGCTGAGTTTGGCAGTGTCACAATGGTTTCGTTGTTGATCGTCAACTCCGCCTGGCCAGTTCCTTCAATTTTGAAGTCGTAGAATCCGCTCAACGGCGTCCGCATCGTTCCGGTGACGTTCAGCGAGAACGGTCCTGGCGGCAAGAATAGGGTCGGCGATTCTTCCGTGGGTTGGTCGAACGCAACCAACCTCATGACACGGCTGTCGGTCGTTGAGTTGCTAAGGCTTTGGTAATGAAATGCCAAGCCGGAACGGAGACGCTGTTCGAGATCGTCGGTAATGCGTTTCAGTCGTTTTAGACGAACAATCTGAGTTTCCGGGAAGGTTTGCCGCGGATCGGTGTTGATGGTATGTGCATAAGTTCCACGAAACCGCTCACCATCGGTCGTACTCAATAGCCAACTGATACTAAGCTGATGAACCGGATGTCGGCCAGGCATCTCCAAGAATATTGACCGGGCGTCGTCCGTCAGTGTTGCTGAGACGACCGGTACCTCATCCCTTCCCTGACGCTGCGGGTCGATCACCGAATAATCGGGTGAGCCATATTCTTTGGTCCATTTGTAATTCCACTGTTCAACGAGAAAGTTGTCCGGATTCACAGCGAGGTCGTACTCCAACGGCTCGCTGAAGGTCAAAAGGATTCCGTTGGTGTAGGTCTTTACCGCAACCGGCAGCCGTAAGGGCTCACCGGTGTATCGCACACGCTGCAAACAGCCATCACGCACTGCACGCGTTTGCCAACCCCGAAGGCCGCTGACATACAGTTGACCATCATGGGGATTGAATCGACCACGCATGATTCCAGAGTCGAAGTCAGCCGGCGCAGTCGGAAACTTGATCGTGCCGCCCTGAAAGACGCCATCAACCACTTCGATCAGCGTCAAAAGCATTCGGCATTGGCCATAAGAAAGATGCAGCATCTGACCATTGAGGGGCCCCCAGCGATCCCCTTCCACCCAAACCTGCGCACCGCCACTATTGTCCATCGGCCGGGGTATGAAGCACATCGGCAAATCCCAACCTTCTGGTCGCTCATCGGTCACACGTGGCCCACCGTAACCGTAGTACCCGCCTTCATTGACGACGATCAGACTCGATTCGGGTGTCCACGTTCCCTGTTGCGGCGCGGCGGTGATTGTTCCATCCGGTCCGACCGCCATACCGTTTGGATTTCGAAAACCATCGGCGACCTGCTCGATGGCCGAGCCGTCCGCTAACACACGCATGACCCCCGTCTTTCCATGGATGAAATAAAAGTTCCCGTCAGGATCGGTATCCAAACAGGTGACAAAGTCATGGTTTCTGGGAGAAACAAATAGATCATTGTTGAAGTTCTCGTAGTAGTCCGCCTCTCCATCAGAATTGCGGTCATGAAGGCGCGTAATCTGGTCGCGACCGATGACGTAGGCCTTGTCGTCGACGATCTTGAGGCCGAGCGGCTGGAACAGCCCCGTCGCAAACCGTCGCCAACGGAGGCTTTTCAAATTCCGATCGATACCGGAGACGGTCCACACGTCGCCGTGCATCATGCAAACTGCAGCCGTTCCATCTGAAAAGAAATCATGACCGGACGTGAATAGCAACGCTTTGTACGGGTTCTCAAACGGCAGCGTTAATGTGTCAATAGCATAAGGTCCGCCCGATTCAGTGGTTTCTCCCTCGGTCTCCAAAACATCGGGCCAACGCCCCGAGTCTTGATCAATCAGCTGCGAAAGATCTTCGACGTCGCCGGCAACTGCCCTCACATCTTGCAGCGCGTCGGCACCGACATCGGACTTCGTAATCAACAGCTTCATACGAAGTAACCGATCATGAGGTGCCACGACGACGATAGGAAAACCCTCTCCGTTCGTCTCAACATCGATCGCTGCACCGCCGATCACAGTCACCTGCATCCCCTTACCAGCCGCCCACAATCGCATGGTCTCCGAGGAGGGGCCGATTTCCAGCGAGCGCACGAATGCAGAGGCGTCACCCGTTTCCACATACCACGGCGACTCCAAAATGTCGGTCGAGCCGACAGAATACGACAACACAACTCGGTTCCCACTCGTGTACAGCCCACGGTACGCTGCCCACTCTTGCGGCAAATGCACCACACTGCTGCCCGGCGCCGTATAGCCTTGTTCGACATCCGGCAACGTAATCTCGTGTGGTTCGGGCAAGAACCGATTCTCATATGCCCAACCGGCAACCTTGGGGGTCGTAAAGAATACATGACCGGCAACCGCCGGCCGCTCGATAATTCCGAAGCGGCGCGGGCCAAACTGTAGGAACTCGCCGGTCCATGCCGCACTGATTCGCAGACGTGCCGTATCAAAACAAACTGCCACTTGCTGACGATCCCCCACGCGAATTGCAATTCCCTTCAGCGTGGGACCGCCCGGTGTTTCAATCGATGCGGTCACGAATGGACCGACGTTTGCTTCTTGCCATCGATTATCTTCCCACTGAGAATCGTTTTGAAACGGAATCTCGCGAGGAGCTCTCGACCAGGCACTGTCGTTCTCTTGTTCGTTTTCTTGTTGCGCTAATACCGTCGCCGGTAAAAACAGAAGTATCGCCGTCAGTTTGAATCGTGTCATGATGCTGGGGTCGCTACCTCGTATCCTGCCTTAGCCTTCAAAATCTGTATTTGCTCTTTTCAAGTCCGCTTCCCGAATCCAGACATTACGGTACAGAACCTCATGCCCCTCGCACTGTAGTTTCAATCCACCAGGCGTATCCGTGATACCGAAACCGTTATCGTTGCCACCATCGATGCCGGAATTCGCCCCTCCCCAGACTTTGTTGATTACTTGGTTGGTATGCACTTTCTTACCATTGAAGAACATAGTCACAAGAGGTTTCTCCGTCAGCTTGCCTTCTTCGAAACGGGCGGCGCGAAACATAATGTCGTAACTGTTCCATTTGCCGACTCCGTTGTAGGCATGATAAGGCGCCGGCGTTTCATTGATGACGGCCCCCATCCCATGCTTTGTTTTGTCACCATCAAGGATCTGAATCTCGTAACGATTCTGCAGGTAAACGCCGCTGTTGCCGCCTGGCTTGACCACCAAAAACTCCACATGCAGCCGAAAGTCGCGGTACTTCTTTTTTGTCACGATATCGGCAGTTCCATACTTCCCACCGGCAGCGGCTGGGTCGTCACTCATGACCGCTATTCCTTCATCAACAGGATCGAGGACAATTTTCCATTTGATTGGCAGCGATGAACTGAATCGCGGGCCTTCCCAATAGGTCCACTTTTCATCCAGCATGTCGCGTGAACCGTCCAGAATTACTTCCGCACCCTCGACGGGTTGCGCACCGACACCGACTGCTGCATCGACAAATGAAACGAGGCCAATGCCAAGTACGATGCCAGCGATTAGAATCCTCATAGCATCTCGACGTTTTGAAATCATCATTTGATCCTTGTGATCATGGTCTTTGTGGGATACATCACCTTCTCATTGACTCCTCACAAAAGTAGCAGGATCGTCTTTGAAAATCATCAAAAAGGATGAATGCAGCCCTGGCCCTGCCCTAGGAATTTGGTTTTTGTTGGCGTTGTACACCGATCAGTGACAAAATGAGTGCCAAGTGAATTGTTTCCGAAGACCAAAGACAACCAGGATCCCAATAATGACGAATCGACTAGGTTTTCTGACATATACGTTGGTGGTTGCTTGCTTTCTGACGTCCTTGGCGGTGTCGCAAGCCGCGCCGGCCGCGGAGAAACCGAACTTTTTGATCGTCTTTACCGACGATCAAGGATACGGCGACCTTGGTTGCTACGGTGCGAAAGGATTCGAAACACCGCGTCTCGATCAATTGGCAAATGAAGGGACTCGATTTACGAGTTTCTACGCCCAGGTGGTCTGCGGTCCCTCCCGCTCGGCACTGCTCACAGGTCGCTATCCTGTCCGCAGTGGGGGATGGTCGATGCCGGCGACGGAAATTACGCTGGCCGAACTTCTGCAAAGTGTGGGTTACAAAACAGCCTGCATTGGAAAATGGGATGTGTCCAACCGGGCTGCCATCATCGAACGCATGCCCAACGCGAAAGGCTTCGACTACTACTGGGGCACACTGGGCGCTAACGACAGTGGACGCGTTGTCTTTCATGAGAATAACGAAGTCGTCGGCCGAACCGACGACATGGCTAGCCTGACGAGAATCTATACCGACAAGGGAATCGAGTTTCTTAAGCAGAACAAAGACAATCCATTCCTGCTGTATGTCGCACACACGATGGTTCATTCGATAATCGACGCGTCGCCGGAATTCCGTGGAAAATCGGATGGAGACTTATACGGCGATACGCTCGAAGAATTGGATTTCCACACCGGACGATTACTCGACACCCTCGATGAATTGGGATTGCGTGAAAATACCATGGTCATTTTTACGACCGACAACGGACCATGGAACAACTTTGAGGATGTGCTTGGTCCGAGGCACGATGGGGCCATCGCCTGGGGGTCGTCCGGGCCGCTGCGCGAAGGAAAAGGGTCGACCTACGAAGGCGGCCTTCGCGTCCCCTGCATCGTTCGTTGGCCGGGCCAGGTACCTGCCGGTCGCACGAATGACGCGATCTTCGCGACGATTGACTTCATGCCGACTTTTGCCAATCTCGCCGGCTACGACGTTCCCGATGATCGAATCATTGATGGAGTGGATCAAACCGAGTTGCTGTTGGGGAAGAACGAAAACGGCGCCCGTGACAATTACTTTTACTTCTGTCAAAGCGAACTGCATGGGGTTCGAGTCAACAATTGGAAGCTCATTCTGCCCAATCGACAAAAACACTACGGATACGTCGACGACAAAGGCTCGGGGAAGACCGAACTTTACGACCTCGACGCAGATATCGGTGAAACCACTAACTTGGTGAACAAGCATGCCGACATTGTGAAGCAGTTAATCACCCGCACCGAAGATTTTCCAATGCCGAACGAATTGTTCGAACACCGCATCAACCTGCCCCGGCCCAAAAAGACCAACTAACACCTGCCGGCACCATGCGTCGCAACCCTTGCGATGGCAGAACGCGTCATGATTGCCACACGGGCATGCAAATACCTTTTGACAAGGAGCCTCCCTCGATGAAATGCCAATGGGTCTTATTGGTAGCCGCTACGCTCGCTGTGACGACCGTTTACGCACAGAACAACGCACGGCAGCGTGTGAATACCGGGATTTCTGTTGGACAACGACTCAAGAATTGGCTTTCCCAGCAGGATAAGGATAAGGACGGCCGAATATCGCTCGACGAATCGACCGGCCTGATGAAAAGCAAATTTCAACGGAACGATACGAACAAGGACGGATTCCTCGATCGCGAAGAGTTGACCGATCTGGCGAATCGGCTCGCTCGAAACACTAACCAAAACAATTCTCGGCCCACCACTCCTATCCCGACCGACGAGCAACTTCTCCGCCAAATGCCCGATGGCGTGACGGTGGAATTTGACGTCGCATACCGAGACGGGAACGACGCGTGGAAACTCGATTTGGCGAAGCCGACCGAAAATTCGAAGGAGCCGCGTCCCGCCATTGTCTTCGTCCATGGTGGTGGTTGGACACGCGGCGACAAACGGACTGGCCCTTTTATCCGATACGCCTTCGATTATGCAGCCAAGGGATACGTCTGTGTCTCGGTCAACTATCGTTTAGATGGCACGAAACTGCCCTGCATCGAAGATGTCAAGTGCGCCGTTCGGTGGCTTCGTGCGCATGCCGATAAGTACAACATCGATGCTGACCGAATCGGCGCCTATGGTAACTCTGCAGGAGCGCATCTCGTGGCAATGCTCGGGATTTCACACACTGAAAAACGCCTCGAAGGCGACGGCCCCTGGCAGGAGTTTTCGAGTGCAGTCCAAGCAGTGGCCGCCTCAGCCACCCCGACTCGTCCCAACATTCGCGGCGGCTCCGACGAAGACCGCGCGCTGATCGCCCCGATGAGTTATATCTCCGCCGATGTCCCGCCGTTTTTCCTCGTCCACGAAGAATCCGATCGAACGGTCAATGTCAGCAATTCCGACGACTTCGTTGCAGCACTCCAGAAGGCTGGTGCCAACGACATTACCTACAAGCGCTATACCGATGGATCGGGGCACGGCGTATTTGTGGCGAATATCGCCGAAACGGGGCCGGCGATGGAGGCGTTCTTTGCAGCAACGATTGGGAAGCCTTAGCACGGCGTAGCTGCATTATTGGTCGGAGTTATAGGTCCGCGACCGATCGAGGATATCCCGATCAGGCTCCGACGTGTCGAACAGTCAACGCTTACCCTACGGAAAGCCTATCCAACGGGCACGCAATCAACGTCAACTGCCACCGTCTCGGACGGGGTCGCATTCGGACGGACGTGATTCCAGCGTGGTAGTTCGCCGCGACGAATGCTGACGTCGCGCGGGGCATCAATGCCGAGCCGAACCCGCCCTCCCTGAATTCCCATCACAATGACTTTAATGTCAGAACCGATGCTAATCCCTTCGTCAATTTTCCGAGTCAAAACCAGCATGGGGCGCTCCTGCCACATTGCGGTGCGTGAAAGGGTAGCCGGAATCAATCCGACCAATTCTCGCATGAAGTTAAGATGTGTCCATTGAATGCCGTTGGTTGCGGCATTAGGTGCGTTTTCCCAAACATGCAGATTGCATGCCATAATGCCCTTAGAATTCAAAAGATTCTATAAGGTAATTCATGTCAAACTCTTACAACTCGAGAAGAAGAAAGGCTGCATTTGCCAGAGTCAATTAAAGAACCACATTCCGCACCTAAAGGGCGAATAGTTGCCTCGATTCGCCCCAGGATGTAACATTCGACCGTTGTCAATGTCGCCGCTTGGCACAACCGTTCGGCGACAACTTGTTTCAATCACTGGGCTTCGCCAAGGGGGGCACGCCTTTGAACAGTAATTCCGTCCATCGCGACGCGTTGCCGACAGGAGGGCCGCTTCGCCAAGACCGAGAAATGCTGTTTCAACGCCTGGCCGATACGATCGATCAGGTCTTCTGGTTCACCAGCATCGACCCGGAACAGGTTCTCTATGTGAGCCCCGCTTTCGAGCGGATTTGGGGGCGAACGGCGGAGGAACTCTACAGCGGATCGCGAGTATGGATGCAGGCAATTCATCCGGAGGACCGGCAACCGACTGCGGAGAAGTTTGAAGGTTGGTTGACCGGAACGATTCCGGAATACATTGCCGAGTACCGCATCGTTCGTCCCGATGGCACAATCCGCTGGATCCTTGATTCCGGTGCTCAAATACGAACCGGTCGGGATAATCCGAATTTCATCTGCGGCATCGCGAAAGACATCACCGAAGAAAAAGAAGCAAAAAATGCCCTGGAGCAAGCCCTCACTGAGATTACACAACTGAAAGAACGACTGCAGCAGGAGAACATCTACCTGCAGGAAGAACTCAAGGACGCCTTTGGGTTTGATGACATCATCGGACAGAGTGACCCTCTCCAAGTCACGCTCAGCAAGGTTCGGCAGGTAGCAAAAACCGATGCCAGTGTGCTGCTGCTGGGCGAAACCGGTACCGGCAAGGAATTACTCGCACGAGCCATTCATGGCCATAGTCCTCGTAAGGACCGACCGCTGGTCAAAGTCAATTGCGCGTCGCTACCGAGTTCGCTGATTGAAAGTGAATTGTTCGGCCATGTGCGTGGGGCGTTCACCGGAGCCATCGCGGATAAGTTGGGCCGGTTCCACTTGGCCGACAACGGTACGATTTTCCTCGATGAAATCGGCGAGCTGAATCTCGATCTACAATCCAAACTGCTGCGCGTGTTGCAAGAGGGAGAATTCGAACGAATCGGTTCCCCAGAGACGACCAAGGTCAATGTTCGGATCGTTGCAGCGACGAATCGCGATCTGCATGCCGCCGTCAACGATGGTTCGTTTCGGGCCGATCTCTACTATCGGTTGGCAGTTTTTCCGATCGAAGTGCCTCCGCTACGTGTGCGTCGTGGCGACATTCCGCTATTGGTGAGGAGTTTTCTAGATCAGAAACGCGCCCGCCTCGGTAAAACGATCGTCAACGTGCCCGACCCAGTCATGCGAGCGCTAGTAGAATACGATTGGCCGGGAAATGTCCGTGAACTGGAAAATGTTATCGAACGCGCCATGATTCTCTCTCCGGCGGAAACGTTGGTGCTCGATGAATCTCTCGAAAAGCCCATCCGGGCGGCACGATTTCGTCCCGCGATGCCTGTCCCCCAGGTTGCGGATGTGCATTCCACGAGTTTGGAAGACGTCGACCGCGCTCACATCGTCAGCGTATTGGAGCAATGCAATTGGACCATCAAAGGGGCTGGCCAAGCCGCGGAAAGATTGGGGTTGGCCCCCAGTACGCTCCGTTACCGGATGAACAAACTGGGCATCAAACGTCCGTCACGCAAGCCGCGGTAGTCTTATTGCGTTTTCACTTCACCCACTTGTGCGTCATCGCAGTTGCTGCTGGACGAACTCGGGTAGGCGTTGATGAATGCTAATGTTATCGCGGTCGTTAGGCAGTTTGGGGCCGGATGTGCTGCGTCCATCATCGATCTGCTGTTGTAACAACGCGATTAGTTCGGCCACTTTATCGGGGTGCTTGCTTGCAAGATTTTGGTCCTCGTGCAAATCGTTCGATAAGTTGAACAACTGCACGAACGGAGCACGAGTGATGTCGGCCCAATTCGGCGTTTTTGCAAATCGCGCCAGCGCGTCTCGCCAAGCTTCATCGATTCCTGGTTTATTGCCGTAATTTCCGGTCGCACCGGACCCGGGGCAAATGCATAACTTCCAGTCGCCGTCGCGGACCACGAACGGGCCGATTGATTGCATGATCAGATTCTGCCGCTCGCCCACTGAAGCCGGATCGTGCAGCAACGATGCAAAGCTGATCGAATCGGGAGCCTGCTGCGGACTGATTTCGCCCCCGGTCAGTTCAGCGAATGTCGCCATCAAGTCGCAGAGCCCGACGATTGCGCCGCATTCGCTACCAGGTTCGATCACTCCGGGCCAATGCGCGATCAACGGCACGCGTAGGCCCCCTTCATACACAGTGAATTTGTAACCGCGATGCGGGCCGCTGCTGTAATGCCCCTGCTCCTCAAGTAAATGAATCTGGCCGGGCGTTGCCTTGAGGATGTTGCCGGCGTATGAAGCGGCCCCGTGATCCGACGATAGAAGAACCAGTGTGTTTTCGTAGGCACCTTGTTTTTTGAGAGCCGTGATCACCCGTTCCACTGCGTGATCAACTTCCATCACAAAATCGCCGTAGACGCCAAGGCTGCTTCTTCCCTGGAATTTCGGGCTGGGGCTGGTTGGAGTATGCGGTGCGGTCAAAGCTAAATACATAAAGAAGGGTTGTTCAGGTTGCTGGCGACTGATGTACGACTCGGCCTGCCGATAAAACGCTTCCAACACCTTGTAATCTTCGAAATCCTTTTCGGCATCGCCAACGCGATTGAATGCACTCCACCCTTTCTTGGCGGTCACCTCTCCTTGCCAAACGTTGTTCTTCGCGAAGGCATAGGGATACATATCAAGCGAACCAGGCAGGATGTAACTGTAGTCAAATCCATACTCGGGCGGCCCAACTTTCAGTGGCCGTTTGTAATCGACGTTGTTTTCATTTTGCACCTGACCATCTTTGGTCGCCATCACCGTGCCGAGATGCCATTTGCCGATGTAAGCGGAACGATACCCGGCGCTGCGGAACATGTCGGCCATGGTGTAGGTGTCCGTACTAAAGCGAGGACCGATGAATCCCCAAGCGCCGCCGGGTTGCGGTCGGCCAAACCGCCAAGGATAGCGTCCCGTCATAATTGCGATCCGTGTCGGCCCACAAACCGAGGCGTTGACATGCGCATCGGTAAACCGCAGCCCGCCCGCTGCTAAAGCGTCGATATGCGGCGTTTCAATCTGGCAGCGATCGCCGCCGTAACAATTCACATCACCGATTCCCAAATCGTCCGCCAGAATGAAAACGATGTTCGGCTTGGTCGACGATCGATTTTGTCGCGCTTTGGCAGCACGACACGAATCGGCACGGAGTAGCGAAAAGCAAGATGTGACAACGAAGACCCAATAAACGGACCGTAACATGCGTGCTGTCTCCTCGAGCGACATGCCAAACTGATTTCTGCAGAATGCCGATGGTATATGTCGATCATTTCAAGCCGAGGAAAGATGTGCAAGAGGCGAATCTACTAGAGAGCCCCCGCGTGCGACGGTTGCCTGCAAGCTGCCATCACTTACATAAGCTGAATCTGCGTTCGTAGCACACCGGGAGAAGCGTTTTCTTTCGCCAGGATTTGACAGCGGCAGATTGTCCCGGCAGACTCGACTTTGAATCAACAAACAGACTTCGATCTTAACCAAATACGCTCGGTGTATCGGGTATGCGAACTATTCCGAAGGCCATGTCGATCGTCTTGCTGCTGTCAGCCGAAATTCAGCCAACGGCTTCCCAAGCGGAATCGCTTCGTGTAAGGGCCACCGTCGATTTTGGTGAGGATGTCGGACAGAATTTCGGATCGCTGTTTGAGATACACGATGCAGCTGGCAACGCACGCATCGGTGCTGGTTTCTTGGGGGCATACAATACCCAACCGCGAAGTAGTCGCCGTACGCTGCACTTTTATGTCAAATCGACCGAAGAAGCCTTTCGATTGGAGAAAACGACTCTTCCAAAGCCGACGACCGATGCAGGAGTCTACCTGTATGATTTCAGACAGCGACTCTTCGCGCGCAGCCGCAATGGAACAGATCGCTTGTTGCGGTTTTGGAATGACGAACGGCAGATCTGGGAAGTCGACGAAGATACGTCGCCATACGCGACTCGGGTGGCTGATGGAATTTTGGCAGTCACTGGGAGTCAGGTAACGTGGAACGGTCGCCCGATCTACACGTTGGCTGACCCAAATCGGCGTCTTGGTGAATACTATTACGCCAATGGCTTTCTGTTTCTCCGAATTCACAATCGAAACAGCGATCCGTGGCAGAATCAGATTTTCGCGATCCCTTGGTTATCGAGTTCTCCTTCGCAGTTGGATCCGACAGAGGGAATCGCGCTCGAGTTACGCACACCCAACGAATTTGCGTACGCATTTGGTCAACTCGGAAGCAAAGTGATCGTGTCGACGAACACTGGTGGTAATTACGATTTCGATGGCAAAACCTGGCGAACACTGCTCGAACCAGATACTTCCACAAGTTTTCAGATCTATTCCATTCTGAACTACCACAATGTATTGCTGATGGGGCAATATCCCACAGGGAAATTATTCGAATACAACGGCCAAGAGATGCGGCTGCGTGAAAACTGGCCACCCGTTTTGCCGGGAGTGCAAGATCGGGCGCGTGAAGCGCAAACCATGGCCATTTACCGCGGCGATCTCTATTGCGGCGTTTGGCCCTGGGGCGAGGTGTGGCGGCTCAATCCCAACCGCGATGACTGGAGTTTTGCCGGACGAATGTTCGAACATCCAAAGTTGAACGATCAGTTCCGTCACCCGTACGAACAGGAAATGAGCCGATTCGATTCGGTCCTTAATCGTTGGGGACAGCGCGTGACGAGCCTTGTGCCATTCGGCGACTCTCTATACGTCGGCACATCGGCCAAAACTTCCGCACCATTCGAATCCCAGTTTACATTTCTCAATGACGGACGGTGGCGCGACTATGGACAAGTCCACCGGTTGACTGCACCGGGGCAGCTTTCAGTCCACACTAGATGGACATCCGGACCAACGACATTCGAATTTGTCGTCGAGGACAATCAAATGTTCGTGCTGCAGGATGGAAACGAACTTGGACGAGGGATTGCACCGAAACAAACCTCGATGCTCAATGACGTTTCATGGGGAAAGGGTGTTTTTGGACGACTGCGTGGCAAGCTGACTTCACGCAATTGGAATCGCTGACTCGCAGGCATGACAATTGTCGCGATCTTCACTGGAGATCACAGTTTCTGCTTTCGGTGAGGACCCGTGTCGCGTAGCTTGTCGATTATCGCTGCTTTTGTCCTTTTTTCATGTTGACTAATTCCCGTCCGCAAAGGTCGACAAAGAGCCATGAACATTCGAAATCACCTAGTGCTGGTTGGTTGCTTCGTTTTTGTGGCACAAGGACGCGGCGGAGCCGACGACGGCGCGACCTGGAAGGCCGGTGTCGCCCGCGCAGTCGTCACGCCGAGTGAATCGATGTGGATGGCCGGTTATGCCAGCCGCGATCGGCCATCTGAGGGAGCCGTGCATGATCTGTACATCAAAGCACTGGCTTTGGAAGACGAGACGGACAATCGATTGGTCATTATCACGTCCGACTTAATCAGTGTGCCAAGACCAATCCGGGATCAACTCGAGCAGTCGTGTCTTGAGAATTACGGACTACCAGCGGAGTCGCTGCTTATCAATTGTTCGCACACACATTGCGGGCCGGAGATTCGGACGACCCGCTGGTCGTTGGATGGGCTTCCCGCCGAGCGATTGGAGACAGCAACAAGGTATGTTGACCAATTGCAAAAAGCCCTGCTGAAACTTGTCGGTGATGCGCTGGCCGACTTATCACCGGCAGGAGTGTCCTATTGCCGGGCGCGGTGTGGATTCGCCATGAACCGACGCACGCCCAGCCTGACTGGGTTTCGCAACTTTCCAAATCCGAATGGACCGGTCGACCACGACGTGCCCGTACTGCAAGTCGCAACGCCCGAAGGAAAGCTGCGCGCCCTCTTGTTCGGCTATGCTTGCCATAACACGACGCTAAGTTTCTATCAGTTTTGCGGCGACTATGCCGGCTTCGCGCAGGAATACATCGAAGAAGCCCACCCGGACGTGACCGCACTATTCATGCAAGGTTGCGGCGGCGATCAAAACCCCTATCCGCGTCGCACTCTGGAATTGGCCCGACAACACGGTCGTACCTTGGCCAATGCCGTTGAGACGGCACTACTGACGGAAGCACAAGACGTCGAGGGCACACTTCGCATGGCCTACGGCATGGCAGAGCTGGACTACCAAACGCCGCCCAGCAGAACGCAACTCATCGAAAAGTCCAATTCAAAGGATAAATACGACCGAATTCATGCGGAACGTCTCTTGAAACAACTGGAAGAGGAGGGCCAGTTGCTCACACGGTACGCCTGCCCCATACAAGTCATCATGTTTGGTAGTACCGTTACGCTGGTTGCGTTGCCCGGCGAAACGGTCGTCGATTATTCGCTTCGATTGAAAAGTGAACTTTCCTCATTCGAGGGCGACGGACCGGATATTTGGGTGGCGGGTTATAGTAACGATGTGTTTGCCTATATCCCGAGTCGGCGAGTGCTCTTAGAAGGTGGCTACGAAGCTGAACGGGCGATGCGAAATATGACGACTGTCTTGCAACCTGGTCCATTTGCGCCATCGGTCGAGGAGCGCATTATTTCGCGCGTGCATGAACTGCATGATGGCCTCGCCTGGGAGGAATGATTCAGAAAAGGGTACTGCCGGCTGTAGACGACCGCAGATTTGAACAGGGTATTGATTTCGTCGCCAATGCACGGGATGCTCAGAAGGAATCACACCACCATACTTCTTGACTGTTCACGAGAATGAAAAGGGATTGTCCATGATCACTCGTCGAAGATTCTTGCAAGCCACCGCTGCCGCGACCACTTTGGCTGCCCCCGCATTTGTGCAGGGTCGCAATCTGAATTCCAAAATTCAACTGGCCGGAATTGGATGTGAAGCCAAGGGGTGGTCGGATATCCGCGAAATGGCCAGTCATGCCGCTGCCGAGCATGTGGCGTTTTGCGACGTCGATTTGGCACGGACTGACAAGGTTCGCGCGCTGCAACCTGACGCACCTGTCTTCCAGGATTATCGAGAAATGCTCGATAAGCTCGGTGATAAGATCGACGCGGTCACGGTCTCCACACCCGACCACATGCATGCCTATATCACATTGGATGCCATGCGACGGGGAATGCATGTCTACTGTCAAAAGCCATTGACGCATACGGTCTGGGAAGCCCGCCAAGTTCGTCTGCAGGCAGAAAAGTCCGGTGTGATCACCCGAATGGGTAACCAAATTCACTCTCACGAGTATTACCGAACAGCGGTCAATGTCTTGCAGTCTGGTGCAATCGGTAAAGTCAAACGGGTTCATTCCTGGTGTGCCGCGACAGGGCACGGAAAATCCGGTCGGATCAGCCGGCCCAAGCATCCGCCTGAAATGCCCGAAAGCTTGGATTGGGATTTGTGGATCGGCGTGGCACCGATGCGTCCCTATGGTGGGGACCGCGTCTACCATCCCTGGGGCTGGCGAGATTGGCAAGAATTTGGAAACGGTGCGCTAGGTGATTTTGGGTGCCATATTCTCGATCCGGTCTTCACAGCACTGAAGATCACTGGCGCTCCGATTGACTTCAAGGCCGATCATTCCGGTATGAACGACGAGGTCTGGCCCGCCCAAACGACCGTCGATTACACATTCCCGGGTACGGAGTACTGCTTGGACAAGACTCTGAACATTACCTGGCAGGACGGTGGGTTGCGTCCCCGGACGAATGGATCGCATGTTCCATCGACAACTGCCCTCCCTCGCAGCGGGTCGTTGTTTATCGGGGAAAAGGGGAGCCTTGTTTTACCGCACACGGGCGAACTGCGGCTGTATCCAGAAGAGAAATTCGCGGAACACAAAATCAAGAACGCAAAGCATTTGAATCATTACCACGGCTGGATCGATGGATGCCTTTCCGGGAAGCAACCGAGCGACGGCTTCGAATATGCCGGCCCATTGACGGAAGCCGTGCTATTGGGAAACATCGCCGTCCGATATCGAGGCGATTTGCTGAAATGGGATTCTCCAAACCTGCAGATCACCAATCACCAGGAAGCAAACCAGTGGATTTCTCGTGAGTACCGAAAGGGATGGGAGATTTCTCCCGTCGTTTGAGAATGCAGCTATAATGCGGAGTGCAACTTCGATGAAAGAACAAACGCTTGCTCGAGCAATTGCTTACTCGGGAGTACTCTTGGCAATCGTATCGGGCGCCGTAGCCGACGATCGCGCCCAAGGCACGTTTCGCGCCGGCGCTTTTGCCATCGATATTACGCCGGAAAAGTTTCCTGTGGAATCGGCAGGCAGTATGACACCTCGGCTGGCAGAGATGGCCCACGATCCGCTCCACGCCCGCTGCCTGGTGCTGGACGACGGCAAAACGAAGATCGCGTTTGCGATTTGTGACAGCTGTATGATTCCACGGGAGATCTACGACGCAGCGAAAAAGGCCGTGGAGCGGGAGACCGGTATTCCGACAGAAAATATTCTCACTTCCGCCACACACACTCATACGGCAGTCACCGCGACACCGACGTTTCAAAGCAAAGTCGAGGTCGAATACTGTGAGTTGTTGACGGCGCGAATCGCCGAGGGAATTACGCAAGCAGCGGCCCAGCTGGAGCCGGCAAGAATCGGGTGGGCCGTTGGTGGAAATCCGCGACAAGTATATAACCGTCGATGGTACATGCGCGATGGCTACGAGTACGAAGACCCATTTGACCGCGGAACAGATCTGGTGCGAATGAATCCCCCGCGCGGCAATAGCAAACTTCTCAGACCGTCGGGGCCAATCGATCCGGAGGTTTCGATCCTTTGCGCGCAGGCGTTAGACGGCCGCCCTATCGCACTGTTGGCGAATTATTCCTTGCATTATGTCGGTGGCGTCCCCAGCAAATCTTTGTCCGCAGACTACTTCGGCGAGTTTGCCCGACAGATCGCCCATCGAGTCGGTGCCTCGGACACCGAACCAGCATTTGTCGGAATGATGTCAAACGGAACAAGTGGGAATATCAACAACATAAACTTCTTTGAAGGGTCGAAGAGTCAGCCACCGTTTGAGCAGATTCGTTTGGTTGCTGCCGACGTTGCCAATTCCGCTTTAGCGGCTTATGAGCGAGTGGAATACCACGACTGGGTGCCGCTCAAGATGCTGGAAACCGAAGTCGAGTTGGGAGTACGCAAACCGACGAACGACGATATAGCGCGTGCCCGCGAAACCCTGGCGGCGGCAGGCGAACGCCCCTATCGCGATCGTCGCGCGATCTACGCGCAAGAGACGATTCACCTTGCTGATTATCCCGATACGGTCAAAGCGAAGTTGCAGGCAATCCGCATCGGCACATTGGGGATTGTCACAACGCCATGCGAAACATTCGTCGAAACGGGTCTGGAAATCAAAAGTAAGAGCCCTTTGAGCCCGACGTTTACGATTGAATTGGCGAATGGGTACAACGGCTATTTACCAACGCCGGAACATCATGCTCTCGGCGGCTATGAAACGTGGCGGGCAAAATCCAGTTATTTGACCCTCGATGCAGAGCCAAAGATTCGTAGTACTCTGCTTGGTTTACTTGAAGAAGTTGCAGCACAGCCCTGAAACGACAAATGTTAGAAGTTGCCCAACTTCGCGAGTTGCTATCGAAACGGTGTCAATTCGCAACAACTAGTTTTTCGCTCAGCAACGGGAGAAGTGCGATGGACGTTGGACGTCGGCTCACATGGATTGCTCTGCTGTTTTCCCTGGCCATTGGAGCGTGCACCGTTGCTCACGCCGATTGGCGACAATTGCAAGGCGACGCATTTCGATCGGGTAATGCATCGGACGTTGCATTAACGACGCCGATCGGACTCGTTGCTGCAGTTCCGCTGACGGATGGAATCTACGCCGCCCCTGTCATTCGTGATGACACCATCTATGCCATTGACGGATCCGGCGTCGTCTTTGCCATCGATGCTGACAGTTTTGAAATCAACTGGCGATTCGCAACCGAGGGAGGACCGGGCAATTGCAACAATGTCGCAACACCAGCTGTCGTCGGCGACTATTTGCACGTGGGAACGACGGCTGGATACTACTATGTGCTGGATAAACAAACCGGCAATGTCATCAACAGAATCGATTGTCGCGAACCAATCTTTTCCGCCGTCGCTGTTAGCGACGAGCGGGCTTACTTCGCAACTCTCGGCGCCCGGATCTACGCCGTCGAGCCGTCTGGAACGGTTGCATGGACTTGGGACTTTGTGAAAGAGGTCGTTGGGTTCGAAGGTGATCGATGGAGTGGTTCTGATTGGGTTAAGTTCCGAGGAGACCGGGTGACATGGCGTGACCATTTTGTCTGCTCGAGAGATATTTGCCTGGTTGGCGACACGGTTGTCATGCCGGCCGGCGGCCGAACTGTATTCGTCAAAGATACCGGCGCAACGCCGCGTCTTGCTGCAGTTGGTGAAATTCCCAGTTACGCCGGCAGTGAGTTTCCGGCAACTTTTGGTCAAAGCGCGGATCAAAACGGCAACGTATATGTGCAATGGCACCGGCGTGATAACGCCGGTCGAGTTGAAAAAATGCGCCTCATGGGCGACGAACTCGAACTCGATTACGTCAAAGGAACGGAAACGTCGATTCGCCTACCGGGTTTGCTCAGTTTTGCATCGGTGAGTATCCACGGCGATGACGTATTTCGCGTTCGACCGGAGCATGGTCAGGGGCTGTGTCGACATACCGCTGGAAGTGAAGACGCCGAAGTACTTTGTAAAGCTGGATCAGTCAGTCCGCCAATCATCACACGCGACCATGTGCTGTATGGCGGTCTCGATGGACAACTTCATACTGTGCGCCTTGATGGCAGTGGAAAAGCGTCGTTTGCAACAGCATTTGGCGCACCAATCACTGCACCACTCGCGGTGGACGACAACCGGATCTATGTCGCTTGTGAAGATGGATACCTATATGTTCTGGGCGCTGACGGCCAAGCTGAATTGCCGACACAAGACTTGGAAATCCGTAAGATTCGTAGTCCGCTGACGGGACCTTTGGCCACATCCAAATACGATTGGTACACCAACTACGGTGATTTCAGCGGAACGAATGCCAACGATCAGGGACTAAAACCGCCGCTGCGCATGCGGTGGGCACGTCGACTCGAGGGGACCGTCAAGCATCTGCCGGTGTGCGGCGGCGGACGACTCTACACTCATACGGCGGAAGGACAAATCATCGCCGTCGAGCAGGACACAGGCCGATTACTGTGGCGACGATATTGGCCGGATGTGTATCTGTCGTTTACGTCTCCTCTTTATTACAAGGGAAAGTTGATTGTCCCCCAGGCTGGCATTAAGCAGTCACGCATGCGTTGCCTCGATGCGGCCACTGGCGACTTGCTGTGGGAAGCGCCATTTACAGGTTCGCCAAGTTGGAGCCGCCAGTTTCCACCTGTCGTGTCCGGAAATGTAGCGATCTACGCATCGGGATCGGGGGAGTACACGTATCAGGGAACAGAAAAGCCTTTCACGTTTGGTGGTACGCCGGTTGATGCCAACGGCCGCGAAGTTATGAGTTGGATCTATTCCAACGACAATCCCTACTACCCCAAGAACAATCACCCACGCTTGTGGGCTTGGGATCTCGATACCGGGAAAATTGTCTGGGAAAAGGACTTTGCAGAGTACGGCCGCGGCGGAAACGACTGCGGTATCTGTCTACTCGACGGCAATTTGTATTATTCGACCTTCTTCGGATATGCGGCCAGCCAACGCGCGCGCCGAGGCCTGCCACTGAAGAACAATGGATTGACCGCTTGCCTGAATCCCAATACTGGCGAAGTCATTTGGCTGACAACTGATTTCTACGTCACATCCAAATGCACGCTGAGTGCACGGGATGGGCGGATTTATATCGGCGGGAATAATCGACCGAATGAATCGACCGATGACCGATTCGTCTGGTGCTTAAACGCCGACGATGGATCACTGGTGTGGCAGTCTGATGCGGTCACGTCCGCATTGAATGTCGTGACAGTCGGCGAAAAGTTTATCTTTTCGAACGCGTTACGCGGAAAAGGAAACGTCTTCGATCGCCAAACGGGAGACGTCGTTAGTAGCATTGGTCACAATTATGCCTGTTGCCGCTTTACCCTTTCCGAGCCATACGTACTCGGCGCAAACATGGACATGATTGATCTGTCGGATAACGGGAAGCTGGTTTCGACCGGACCGGCCATCGACTCGCGAGAGTGTTTGGGAGCGGTCGTCTCGAATGGGCGAATCTTTTATACGTCACAGGCGAGTGGCTTTGTCGTGTCGCAAACGTACGGCCCCGATTCGCGAAAGCGACCAGCAGTGTGGGAAAGACCGGCTGCAGCGGGTTCTTCCAATTGACGAGTTACGCTCCGCTTTGCAAAGTTCGGACCGCACGCATTCCATTGCAGTTTACGTTTTATCGAAGGGCCGACATGATTCGTGTCTTGTTTGCACCGATTCTACTCATGGCGCTGCTCACGCCATCATCGGGTGAAGTCACAGGAGAGTTTCCCGGCGTCACGGAACATCACTTGATGATTCCGATGCGTGACGGAAAACGATTATCGGCGTATCTCTATTTGCCCGACGGCGAAGGTCCTTGGCCGGCCATCTTCGAGCAGCGGTACGCCAACTTGCTGGGAAAGACGATCAGGGACGCGTCTGTCCACTTGGCTAGAGAAGGTTTCGTGGTCGCGATGGTCAATTTTCGCGGAACCCATCTTTCTGAAGGAAAATGGATTGGCTACCGAGCGTTGCAATGGGGAGAACTGCAGGATGGCTACGATACCTGCGAGTGGCTCGCCGCGCAGGACTGGTGTACTGGTAAGGTCGGATCGTTTGGCGGTTCGCAGGGTGGTTATGCACAGAATTATTTGGCAGTGACTGCTCCGCCTCATTTGGTCTGCCAATATATGACCGATACAGGACTGAGTTTGTTCCACGAGGGATATCGCTTGGGCGGGACAACGCGTCCCAATCGATTCAAGGCGATGAACGCATTCTGCCGAATTCCAGCCGACAATGAGGAACTGCTCGTCGAGTGGTTTGCCCATCCGCATTACGACGACTATTGGGCCGCGGAAGATTGCACAAAACACTTCGATAAAATGAATGTCCCGTGCATGACCATCGGGAGTTGGTATGACTTTATGAACCAGGGTTCGATCGCCAGCTTTCAGGGCAGGCAACTGCACGGAGGAGTTAACTCCAAAGGTCGGCAACAACTCGTCATCGGCCCCTGGCTCCACGGCAAAACAAACAAAACCAACCTCATCGGCGACCTGGAGTATCCGAAAAATGCCACGTGGCCAGTCCACGACCATATGGTCCGCTGGTTCAATTACCATCTCAAAAACCAACAAAACAAAGTGATGGATGACCCTCCCGTTCGGTACTACGTGATGGGGGCAGTCGGCGAATCAGGTGCCCCCGGAAACGAGTGGCGCAAATCCGATTTGTTTCCTCCACCTTCCGCTTCAACGGCAATGTATCTGCATTTCGCCGGGGGTTTGTCATCATCTGCCCCAACCGAAAGTCGCTCTTCAACACACTTCACCAGCGACCCGCGCAACCCTATGTCGATTCCCGGGCGAGCGTTTCCCGGTGCACGCGATGCACGACCCTTTGAACGACAACCGGAGGTAAGAACTTTTACCAGCACTCCATTAGAGTCCTCAGTGGAATGGACGGGCCGGATTCATGCTCGCTTATTCGTTTCGTCGACAGCGAAAGACACCGATTTCATTGTGCAAGTCAGCGATGTCTATCCGGACGGCCGATCAATCTTGTTGGTGGCCTATCCATGGCGTGCACGGTACCGAGACGGATTTCACCAAGAAGTTTTGATGACGCCGGGGGAAGTCCACAAAATCGAATTCCCCGTCGGATGGATCAGCCAGATTTTTAACAAGGGACACCGAATTCGAGTCACTGTTTCAAGTACCGGTGCACCGCTATTCGAGCCGAACCCACAAACGGGCGAGCCACTGACGATTGACTTCCCCGACAATGCTGTCACAGCCACCAATACGATTCATCACAGCGTCGACTATGCATCGTGCATCATCGCACCTTTGATTACAGCCGAATTGTCACCGTAGTCTGCTCGACACGAGCGAGCCGAGGCCGCGCTTCGCATCTGCGTTTTGTCGTGCAACGTTCCTAATGGACCCAAACCAGACGAGTTTTGCCATGCGCAGACGGACTTTTCTCACTAGATCGCTGGCTGCTTCATTCGCACTTCAATGCGGAACGTCGTCGTCGGCTCATGCGGACGACCGAGACAAGGTCAAAGAGCTGACTGAACACCTCAACCCGAAAATACAGCACGCGCGAGAAGTCGCCCTAAGTATTCTCAAACCGACGCCGCAACAACTCGAACACGGCTTGCGATTGCACGCAGAATCAGTCGTATTCGACGCCTACGGATTCTCTCCTCGCGCGGCTATCGACGGCGACGCATTGGCCGCAGAAATCCAGGCCGGCGCTTCGGAAATTGAGATCGCCGATCTGCGAGAAGATATGGCAATGACTCGCTACGTGACAAACGATGCTGAGCAACAGGAATACCGAGAGGCATGGCGAGCTTCAGGCGTTACTTGCATTTTTCAAAACGCAGGACAAGAGGGACAAGACCCGTTGCGGCTGATCAAGCGATTGGCACGCTACACATTCGTGACGGATATTCTTCGGGATTTTGTCAGCAAAGCGGCCATTCCTGACGACATCGTTGATGCCAAACAACAAAGCCGGCATTGCCTCTATTTGACTGGGAACGGCGTACCACTCACTCAACAGTGGGTATCCGTGCCTGATGAACTCCGCTATTTGCGAGTTTTCTATCAGCTCGGCATTCGGATGATGCATTTGACATATCAACGCCGCAACATGATCGGTGATGGCTCGGGAGAGACGGCCAATGCCGGTTTAAGTGACTTCGGCCGAGCGGCAATTGCGGAGATGAATCGTGTGGGCGTAATACCCGATTGTGCCCATTCCGGTTGGCGAACGAGTCTGGAATCTGCTCAGGTATCGCAAAAGCCCGTCGTTGCCAGCCATAGCACATGCGCGGCACTCGATTCCAATCCGCATGCCCGCAGTAAGCCGGACAACGTCATCCGAACGATCGCAGATTCCGGTGGTTATATCGGGATCTGCTGTGTTCCAAAGTTCCTCCGTGGGACGGGCGATATCAGCATGTTGTTGAATCATCTCGACCATGTCATCAAGCGATTTGGTGTCGACCATGTCGCGATCGGGACCGATAAAGCGTACCGATCGCAGAACTCGTCTGCCGAGGAAGCGAAGTTACCCCGTTCACGGCGAAGGCGGGACCACTTCCGGTCCCTCTGGCCCAATGATGAATTCCAAACAACGCAAAGGATGACCAATAGCATCGCGTGGACGAATTGGCCCTTGTTGACAGTCGGTCTGGTTCAGCGCGGCCATTCCGATGAAGACATTCGCAAGATCATTGGCGGAAACGTGCTACGCGTCGCACGCGAAGCGCTGAATTCAACTTGAGTTGCTTACGTGACATTCAAGGAACTGCCTGCTGCAGGTAGATTCACTTGTGGAAAACTGCCGGTAGTCCATTCACGATTGAGTTGAGAAAGTCTCTTGTCCCAATTGACGAGCCTTCTAAACTCACTATGCAACAAAGAAATAGTCGGTATACTCTTAACTAATCGAATTCTTTGCACTTCTTCATCGATGAAATTCTGAGAAGGTCACCCGTTGCCCCCTGAGAGCAACGGCAACCGTCCGAGCGAAAAAAGTCTTTCAAAACTGGTCGTATCGCCAGACACTGGTCCCCCACGAATCGCGGTGCTGACGAGGGTGTTCCGTTACAGCGTTTTGAGGTCAACCTCAGGCTGGTCTATCTCGTGGGCATAAGGCAAATTCGATCGAGGGTTCGACTCATTCGTCCCTGGCCGCTTCTGGGCCTGATCTTTCTGGCTGCCGTGACGACTGCCCTCATTTCAGCCTTCGACAGAAGTCGCTTGATTGACGAAATCTCGTCGCAGGTCGAGGCCAACGGCGGATTTGTCTGGTCTGAGAACCCCGATTGGATGGCCAGGTGTCCTGATTTCATCAAGCGTCGCATCACCATCTTCAAAAGAATTACGGATCTCCGGACACCAATCGCCGACGACGAGTTCTTGTCGCAATTGAGCTCCTGCGACAAACTCAGGAAGCTTTCCTTGGCAGAACACGCAGCCCCTTGTGACGTCACCGACGAAGGGCTGCGTCATCTACAAAACCTCACGAATCTAGAATTCGTTGCGATTCATGCGCCAGGTGTGACCGACAAAGGACTGCAATACTTTTCCAACATGCATGAACTAGAATGGTTGGACCTAAGGTTTTGCGAACTTCGCGGGACAGGATTTCAGTATCTGCGCGAGATGCAAAAACTACAGTTTCTGCAATTGCAGAACACACCCACCGTTGACGACCACCTCGATCAACTCATTGACTGTCGGAAGTTAGCCTATCTCTACCTCGACCATACGTTGCTGACTGACCGCGGACTCTCCCAACTTTCAGCGATGCACTGGATTCGAATTCTATCACTCGAGGGGACGCAAGTCTCGGACCGCGGCCTAAGACACTTGATGGCGATGAATAAGTTGGGGGATTTAAACCTCGCGGCAACGAGCGTTACTGCTGCCGGCGTGGCTGAGTTGATGCGGGACATTGACGGCGTCGGCTCGCTCGATCTTTCACGAACGAATCTCGACGACAACCAGGCCAAGTATTTGCACGCCTTACCGACAATTCTGTGGATGTCGGTGAAAGACTCGGGGATCAGTCCGCTCGCCGCTGCCGAAATTCGGCGGTCCAAACGCGATATGTATCTCGCTTTCTGACACGAATGCCGCAGAACTTCATTCGACGGGAACGGCGACATGAGGTATGCCGGCCTCTCTGTCGCAATCAGTTGTATTCGCCTTTGCAGCGTCTATGGCACGCACGTCTCGAAATCGTCGGCTTGATTTCAAGCACAGCCAGTGCGTGAGACTCGTTCTAGAGCAGACAACTCTTTCTTGTGAGCGTTTCTCGCTCACAGGAGCCAGCTATCATAGGACAAAACGCGATTGACGCGGCCACACGTCAGCGTACTACGATGGAGCGACATCGACCTTCAACTGCTTTGAGGAAACGATAGCTTTCCGTCAAATCCGGTTGGTGGCGATTCTCGATTTTCATCGGAATCAGGTGCTTCTCCGTTTCATCCAGATTCAACGTCGATTCCTATAGATAATCACATCGGCACTGATCATATTGGAGATCATTCCATTACGCTTTCAGGCTGATTGTGAACTAGATGTAAACAGCTGTTGAGATTTCCAAACGAGTGGAGGCACCACGATGACGCGATCGACATTAATTCTTGCTTTGTTGTTGTCCTGCGCACCAGTGTTCGGCCAAGAGGATAACAATGATGGCAAACTGCGAATTATCTGCTTCGGAGCCCATCCAGACGACGCTGAATACAAAAGCGGTGGTTCCGCGGCGCTATGGGCCAAACAGGGACACCACGTCAAACTTGTTTCGGTGACGAATGGAGACATTGGACATTGGAAGATGGCAGGTGGACCTCTCGCCAAACGACGCACCGCGGAGTCGGCCAAAGTGGCTGAGGGACTGGGAGTTACCTCGCAGGTGCTCGACATTCATGACGGCGAGCTGATCCCCTCATTGGAAAATCGCCGAATCATCACGCGCCTGATTCGCGAATGGAATGCCGACATCGTGATTGCCCATCGGCCCTGGGACTATCATCCCGACCATCGTTATACCGGAGTTCTCGTGCAGGATGCGGCATTTATGGTGACCGTCCCGTTCTTCTGTCCCGATACGCCCCACCTGAAGAAGAATCCGATCTTCCTCTATTCCAGTGACCGCTTTCAAAAACCGTATCCATTCGTACCTGACATCGCGGTCGCCATCGATGACGTATTCGAACAAAAGGTCGATGCACTACTCGCCCTAGAATCACAAACATTTGAAGGCGGGGCGTCCGGATCGGAAGAGATGACAGCGAGTCGACCACCGGCATCTCAACCCAAGTTGCGGCGTGCGTGGCTCCATGAGCGATGGGGCAACCGACAACGCGCCGAAGCAGATCGATCGCGCGATGCATTGATTCGCTGGTACGGAGAGGAAACAGCAGCCAACGTCAAATATGCTGAAGCCTTCGAAATCTGCGAATACGGCAGACAACCGACGGCTCGAGAAATCCGACAACTGTTTCCATTCTTCCCAGCGCCTGCTGAGAATTAGTTCGTCGAGTTGAACGAGAACATCCGGTCCAAGTCGCCTCACTGTTGGCGACGTGCCAACTGGTCATTCCTCTTGTGAATCAGTCGGTTCTGAGTCGCCGGAAGGAGTTACGTCTGCGTTACTGAGGCCGGAAAGGTCCAATCCAAGCGCATTGGCGCGGCGTTCCCATTCGCGACGCGCTAACCTTTGCATGTCGGTGGTCGTGTCGGCTTCATCGACAATTTCCGTACCGAGTAAAGTTTCAATCAAATCCTCAAGCGTAACCAAACCGTCCGTGCCCCCGTATTCGTCCACAACGAGCGCTACATGCTCCCGCTGCTTGAGAAGATCGTCGAACAGTTCCGACAGTGAAGCCGTTGAGACAACAGTTTTGAGGTCTCGCCGGAGGTCGCTGAGTTTTGTTTCCGGTTTGTCGTTGGCTTGCGCCAGCAAGATATCTGACTTGAGCACGAATCCAGTTACCTTGTCAATCGTGCCATCGTACACGGGAATCCGCGATACCGGGAAGTCGTTATGGGTATCGAACAATTCACCAACGGTCATCGTCTCAGGATATGCCACGATAACCGGACGAGGCGTCATGATGTCTCGTGCCGTCAACGAGCGAAGTTGAAAGAGATTCTTTAGAATTCTCGATTCGCTGGATTCGAGTTGCCCTCCTTGCTCGCTCAGCGTTGCCATCGCGGCGACTTCCTCACGCGTCACAACATGCTTGACATTCCCGCCGATCAACCGAGTCATCGAATCGGAAAGCAAAACGAGTGGATAGAGGGCCAAAATCAATACGTTGACCAAACGAGCGATCCAGGGAGCGAGCGAGCGCCAATAAACTGCGCCAATCGTTTTGGGGATAATCTCGGAAAGGACGAGAATGAGCAGCGTCATAATCGCCGACGCCCAACCAACGGCTTGACTCCCCCACAATGAGGCTGCTTGTGCCCCCACACCGGCGGCGCCAGCGGTGTGAGCAATTGTGTTGAGGCTAAGAATCGCGGCAAGTGGGCGGTCAATATTCTTTTTCAGTTTCCCCAGCAGTGCCGCTGACCCGCTCCCCTGCTCTTCCAAAGTCGCAATGTAGGAGGGTGTCACACTGAGCAGCACGGCTTCGGCGATTGAACAAAAGAATGAAAATCCAATCGCAACTAATGCGAAAATAACCAGCCAAAACACGCTTCCGGAATCGCCGCTCCCCTCCCCGGAAGACGCAACTGGTACGAAGCCGACGGCCATTACAACAGCGAAGATCACGCACGACAGGCGCAGAAACTTTGAACTCATAGAAACAGGTCTTGTATTGTTGCGATGGGCCTTCAATTCAAATTCGGACGTCATACGTCTGAAGCCATGTCAGCCCACTGATTGTGTGGCTGTGGAGAATAGCAAAAACTCTGGTCCTGAGGAATCGTATCGGAATGAACCCTGCCGGGGAATCAAAGCGAACAGCGCGACATCGTGTCTGTCTGCTCAGACCTATTTCTTAAGGAACAAGCGACGGATCAAGAAATCGTGCCTGTCACCGTATATAGTCTTCGGAAATCGCGAGGGCATCAACGGTCGAAAGGTCTGGCACATCAGCGACTAACTTATGGCACGCGTTAGTAACGATAGGCAGCATCCATAATACTCCATAGGTTCTAAATAATTGCGGCTCCGTAAACGTAAGAAGCACTTAAAGAGTTCGAACGGCTCTAGCAATGTAGAACGAGCGCTAATTCTGTTCGGGCTCGACCTTAAGAAAGTTCGAGGGGAATTCCGATCGCTGCGAACCATTTGGATGACGTAGATTCGATCCGTGATTCCGCTTGAAACCGAGAGGGATCGCCAACCCTCCCGTATCCCGAAGACGGTCGTGCAGTTGCTGCCGCATTTGAGCAACCAGTTTCTGTAGCTCGGCTTCAGCAATCAAATTCTTTGTTTCCTTGGGGTCGTTCGTCAGATTGTAGAGCTCGTCAGTATCCCACACACCATGGGATTGAATGAGCTTGTATCCCTTCGTCCGAAGCGCGAAAGTTGTCGGCGTCTGAGGATAATTCGGTTCCCAATAGTATTCGTACAACAACGCATCGCGTGATTGAGTCGCAGCATCAGACTGTGGATCTGTCAAGTACTGGACGAGACTTTCCCCGTCCATCCAGTCCGGAACGGAAAGGCCGGCGATGTCAAGAAATGTCGGGGCAATATCGATATTGGTGACGATCGCGTCACACCGAGAATTGGCTGTCACAAATCCGGGACACGACGCAATCAAGGGAATCCGGATGGATTCCTCATAGGCGCAACGTTTGTCGATTAGTCCGTGTTCTCCCCATAAGTGTCCGCCATCGCTGGTAAACACAACAAGTGTTTCGCGTTCGACTTTCTTTTCCCTTAGTGCACCGATAACGCGTCCCAATGAGTCGTCGATCGATAGAATCATCTCGCAATAATGTCGGTACATTTCCGCGACCGACTGGCCGGAGCGCCCGTAATAGGGAAACTCAACTCCGTGCCAGCTATTTCGCTGGTCGCGCACCCACATTGGTTTTCCGGCATAGTTCTCCGGTGAATCAGCCATGGACTTGGGCAGTTCGAACTCGACGCTACGATATCGATCGCGATGGCGCGGCGCCGGATCGTATAGCCCATGGACCCCTTTGTGGGACAAATACAACAAGAATGGTTTTTCACCGGGACGTTGATCGAGCCATTGCTCCGCATAGTCGGTCAATTCATCGGTCATGTATTTCTGACGGGCCACCAAATTACCATTAATATTGAGATGCTGACGATCCGGAGCATACGTTCCCTGCCCTCGAAAGCTAACCCAATGATCGAAGCCTGGTCGCGGGGCGTCGCTGGAACCACCCATATGCCATTTGCCGATAAACGCCGTTTCATATCCAGCGTCTTGCAGCAACATGGGAAATGTTACGCTCGACGGTGACATGCGATCGCTATTTCCGACGACCTTGTGGTTGTGCATATACTGGCCCGTCAAGTACGACGCGCGAGCCGGTGAGCAAAGCGAGGTCGTGACGAATGCATTTGTAAATCGCAGTCCGCTCCGCGCTAACGCGTCCAGATGCGGCGTTTCAACGAAGGGATGTTCCATGAAGCCGAACGTGTCGTACCGCAAGTCGTCAATAAGAATGAAGACGATGTTGCGAGTTCTTGATAGCTCGCTCTCGACGTTGGCCCACCCGACTGACGCGGATCCAGTGATATGAAACATCACAGACAAGTACAGGAAATGCTTGATTAGCGTTTTATGCATTGTACATGACGACGAAAAGAATTGGCTTATGAACACGGCAGCGACTTGTGCAGCACCCTGCTGGGATTCTCCAACGGCTGCAGACCGATCGCCTACCACGGCTATTTCTTCATCAGTTCTAAAACCACGTTGGACATTGTGGCGATGCCGGTGCGCAATGCCGGCTCAACGTCGGGGTAGTAAATCGGCGAATGCAGTGAAGGTGGCGTGCGGCCTGCCATACGGTATTGATTCAATCGCCGCTCGCTGACACTGCCCAGGCGATACATCAGAATGGGGACACCTGCCAAACCGTACCGGCTGAAGTCCTCGCCTCCCATGACCGGCTCGACAAGTTTGACGTTTTGCTGACCAATCGTCGCCTCGAACACAGGGACTAAACGTTGTGTCAAATCGTCGTCGTTATAAAGTGCAGGCGTGCCTTCCGAGACACGAACATCCGGCTCGGGAGCGCGAGCACCCATAGCAAC
This sequence comes from Planctomycetaceae bacterium, assembly GCA_028284485.1. GTDB lineage: Bacteria > Planctomycetota > Planctomycetia > Planctomycetales > Planctomycetaceae > JANQRQ01. Next base: position 30,909 of record JANQRQ010000264.1, read on the forward strand.
CGCCTTTGCTTTGCGCTCGATTCCTTCGAGGAGATTCTGGCGAACTTCATCGGAATAGCTGCGCACCGTTAATTGAAGCTTACATTCATCTCCAATGATGTTGTGCTTGGTTCCTCCGTGGATCGACCCAACCGTTATCACCCCGGGTTCCCGAGGTGATATTTCGCGGCTGACAATTGTTTGCAGAGCCACGACGAGTTCAGCGGCTTGCATGACCGGATCGATCGTCGTTTCCGGTGCGGAACCGTGACCGCCCTTACCTTTCATGGTGATGTCTACGCTGTCAACATTTGCCAGCGCATATCCCGGGCAATATCCAATTCTTCCCGCCGCCATGTCTGATGCGACGTGCAATGCAATCGCAAAATCGGGCCGAGGAAAACGCTCGAAGAGGCCATCGTCGAGCATCGCCTTCGCTCCGCCCCCTCGTTCCTCCGCAGGTTGCCCGATTAAAATGAGTGTTCCTTTCCACTGATCCTTGTGAGATGCCAGATACCTGGCCACACCGACGAGATTCGTCATGTGGATATCATGTCCGCAGGCATGCATCACCCCAGTTTGACTTCCGTCTTCGTTCGCCACAACGACCTTCGACGCATAGTCACGCTGGGTCGCTTCGGTTACCGGCAGCGCGTCCAGGTCGGTCCTGAGCATGACGCGTGGACCGCTGCCGTTTTCCAAGACAGCGACAACACCATATCCGCCCACATTGGTCGTGACGTTGTACCCCACGTCGCTCCACTCCTTGGCAATGCGTGCCGCCGTTTCCTTCTCTTGATACGACAACTCCGGGTGCTGATGGAGATGCAGATACAACTCCACAAGCGAATCAAGATTGGCTTTCGTCCAATCTTTGACCGAGTCTGCAACAGCAACGGTGTTGGCACTCACGAGCATAAGCAAGATCAGGAGAAATCGTGTCATAGGTTCCTCGTCACGGTCAGATTCACGTCTTGGTTCTTTGTTTTGGAATCAACGATGGTTCGTCAGTGGGCCAAACTGCGAATCTTCTCCATCGGTGACCTGCCCAATTGTACTGTTTTCGTACACAAATTTGACATTTCTCCGCCGGAATATTCTTTGCCCCACACCGTTAGACTGCGCTCGAGTGGTCGCGCCTAGCGGCGCAACGACGACGAGTCGCGCACGCGCGAGTTGCGATACATTTTGTCAGCCGTTTATGATGACTGATGATCGCACCTCAACTCACCGGAGAATCACCATCATGTACCGCCATTTGAGTTATTTGGCACTGGCCATTCTGTTGCTCCACTCTCTGATCTGGACGTCGAACGCGACAGCCGATGACCGCCCGAACATCCTGTTCTGCATCGCCGATGATTGGGGTTGGCCTCATGCCGGTATCTACGGGGATCCCGTGGTTCAGACGCCTGCATTCGACCGCCTGGCGCGGGAGGGCGTGCTATTTGAAAACGCTTTTGTCACCGCACCGTCCTGCACACCGAGCAGAAACTCGATTCTCACAGGCCAATGGCATTGGCGTTTGGAGGAGGGTGCCAACTTGTGGAGCACGTTGCATCCCAAGTTTCCTGTGTTTCCACTGTTGCTGAAGGATGCTGGTTACCACATCGGCCACTGGCGCAAAGCATGGGGACCGGGAGATTGGACTGCACTCGGACGCACCGAAGATCCCGCAGGCCCCATTTATGATGGCTTCGCGGCGTTCCTCGAATCGCGAACCGACGATCGGCCATTCTGTTTTTGGTTAGGGGCCTATGATCCGCATCGCAAATACGAGTGGCAAAGTGGTGCCAGGAGCGGGATGGATATCACAAAAATCCGGCTACCGGCCGATTTGCCCGACGATGAAATCGTGCGCCATGATGTCGCCGACTACTACTTTGAGGTTCAAAGATTCGATAGCGATGTCGCCGCCGCCCTTGAACTACTCGAAGAAGCGGGAGAGTTGGAAAACACCATCATCGCCATGACGGGCGACCACGGAATGCCGTTTCCCAGGCACAAGAACCAACTTTACGATTCCGGAACTCATGTTCCACTCGCTGTCCGCTGGGGTAACAAGGTACCTGCGGGTCGGCGCGTGACCGATTTTGTCTCGCTTTCTGATTTAGCACCGACGTTCTTGCAAGCCGCCGATGTAAAAATTCCGGGGCAAATGACCGGGCGGTCATTCCTGAATGTCCTCGAATCCGACCAATCTGGGCGCATCGATGGGTCTCGGGATCATGTGTACGTGGGAAGGGAGCGTCATGGTCAAGATCAAGAAAAGCCAATTGCCGGCGGCTATCCCATGCGCGCGATCCGAACCGATGATTTTCTGTACATTCGAAATTTCGACCCCAACCGATGGCCCGGCGGTACTCCTCACGGCGATAAAGCCTATATCGACGGAAAACAATACGGCGGCTGCGATGCCAGTCCGACAAAGGACTTTGTGATCGAACATCGCGACGATCCGAAGTTTCAAATGTTCTTCAAACTTGCCTTCGGGCAGCGTCCCGCCGAAGAATTATACGATCTCAATGAAGATCCTCATCAATTAGCCAATGTTGTCGATCAGCAACGATATGCTGACACAAAGAAACAATTGGCGGCTCGCCTTTTGATTGAATTAAAATCCACTGGAGATCCCCGCGTGCTCGGAGGTGGCGAGGCATTCGATAACTATCCATTTCGACTCAATCGGTAATTCGCCGCCCGATCGAAGTTCATTCTGTCAGATTGATAAGATTCATGATCATCCGCGTTGTCTCCCTGGCGTTCTTGCTCGGAGTCATCCTCGATTGTGCAGGGGCCGAGTCGGCTGATCGCCCGAACATTCTGTTTTGCATCGCCGACGATTGGGGTTGGCCTGATGCCAGCGCCTACGGGAATGGTTCGGTAAAGACTCCAACGTTTGACCGACTCGCCAGTGAAGGAGTGTTGTTCGACAATGCGTTCGTGGCCGCCACGTCGTGTACACCAAGCCGAAACTGCATTCTGACAGGGCAATGGGTCTGGCGACTTGGAGAGGGTGCCAATCAGCGGAGTACACTCCACCCCCAGTTTCCTGTGTTCCCACTTTTGCTCAGAGATGCGGGATACCATGTCGGCCATTGGCGCAAAGCGTGGGGACCGGGCAAATGGGCAGATCTCGGCCGCACTGAAAATCCTGCCGGACCGGAATTCTCCGGATTCGAGGAGTTTCTGCGACGACGGCCCGATGGCGCGCCATTTTGCTTTTGGTTGGGTGCTTCGGATCCCCATCGCCCCTACGAATGGCAAAGCGGGGCAGCCGGTGGTATCGATATCAGCAAGATTGAGCTTCCCGCTGATCTGCCCGGTCATGAAATCATCCGGCATGATGTCGCAGACTATTACTTGGAAGTCCAACGATTTGATGCCGATCTGGCTGCTGCACTTGAGCAACTCGCTGCAATCGGCGAGTTGGACAATACGATGGTCGTCGTCACCGGTGACCACGGAATGCCGTTTCCAAGACACAAATGCCAGCTTTACGACTCGGGGGCACGTGTCCCGTTGGTCATTCGTTGGGGCTCGTCAGTACTCGGCGGACGACGAGTGACCGACTTTGTCTCGCTGACCGATTTGGCACCGACTTTTCTCGAGGCCGCCGGAATCGCCGTTCCCGACCAAATGACCGGTCGGAGCTTAGGGACGATCCTGGAATCGAAGGAGTCCGGTCGCGTCGGCCCCAGTCGCAATCACACGTTCGTCGGTCGGGAACGTCACGCCCAAGACCAGGAATCCCCCCAAACGGGCGGCTATCCGATGCGTGCCATTCGAACCGACGAATACCTCTACATCCGAAACTTCGAACCGAATCGATGGCCTGCCGGTTCACCAGACGCTGAGAAGGCTTTCTGTGGCCTCGACCACGCGAGCTGCGACCTCGGGCCTTCCAAATCATTTTTTGTGGAGCATCGCGACGATCCCAAGTATCGTCGATATTACGACTTGGCATTTGCCAAGCGCCCGGCCGAAGAGCTGTACGACCTGCGCAGTGACCCGCACCAGCTGACAAATGTCGCCGGAAACTCTCAATACGCCGAGGTGCAAACACGACTGTCGGCACAATTAATGACCGAGCTGCGCAGAACGGCCGATCCCCGAGTCGTCGGCGGCGGCCAAGCCTTCGATACGTATCCATTTCGACGTTAACGATTCGGGCAACGCGTCGGACTTTTCATCCTCAAGAAAAGAGACCTTCATGTGCAGATCCCTTGCGTTGGCACTGTTCATTTTTTGCATCGGTTTACTGCCGACTTACGCGCAAGATGATGAACCACTCAATCTGGTTTTCATACTGGCTGATGACTTCGGATGGAGCGACACCTCGCTCTACGGGATGACCAGTTTCTACGAAACTCCCAACATCCAGCGTTTGGCCGATCGCGGAATCTTGTTTACCAACGCCTATACGGCGCATCCACTTTGTTCGCCGACGCGGTCCAGCATCATGACCGGACTCGATCCTGGCCGAACGGGGTTTACGTCGGCGGCTGGACACCTTCAACAAGTCAATTTAGAAAAGCGCCTCGATAAGCGCACTCTCCCTGGTCGCAAAGTTTACACACCGATCAGTATCTCTCGACTCGATACCAGCTATACGACGCTCGCCGAAACCATTCAAAGTGCGGGATATGTTACAGGTCACTTCGGCAAATGGCATTTGGGGCGTGAGCCATACTCTCCGCTGCAGCACGGCTTTGATGTTGATGTGCCGCATTGGCCGGGGCCAGGTCCGGCCGGATCTTATGTCGCGCCGTGGAAATTCCCACCGGCTTTAGACTTTGATCCCGCCGTGTCCGATGAGCATATCGAGGATCGCATGGCCGATGAAGCGGTCGCGTTTATCGAACAGCACAAAGACGAACCGTTTTTCCTCAATTATTGGGCGTTCTCAGTCCATGCACCATTTGATGGAAAGCAGTCGCTCATCAAAAAGTACGAACAAAAGGCCGACCCTCAGGACCCGCAACGCTGTCCGGTTTACGGCGCAATGGTCGAAAGCCTCGATGATGCCGTCGGCCGTTTGCTCGACACCCTCGACCGCTTGCAATTGTCCGAAAAGACAATCGTGGTCTTCTTCTCAGACAACGGCGGCAACATGTATAGCCGGGTGGACGGCATCCCACCGACTAGTAACGCGCCGCTTCGTGGTGGCAAAGCGACAATCTACGAAGGGGGAACTCGCGTGCCTTGCGCCGTCATCTGGCCCGGTAAAACCAAAGCGGGCAGTCGAACGGACGAATTCTTGACCAGTACTGATTGGTACCCAACTCTCCTTGAAATGCTGAGCATCGACAAGCCATCCGATATCCAATTCGACGGTTTCTCGCAGGTCCCCGCTATCCTAGGCAATGATAGTCCGCGAGAATCGATCGTCTGCTTTGTTCCCAATTACTATCCAAAACCGGAAACGATTCCTTCGACCTATATCCGCCAGGGTGATTGGAAACTGATCCGCTACCATGGCGCCGGCGCGAACGGCTCGGACCGACTTGAATTGTACAATCTGCAAGATGATCTCGGTGAAACGACTGATGTCGCCCAAGCACACCCGGAACTTGTTCAAGAATTGAACGATGGAATTTCTAGCCATCTCGCACACATCGAAGCGGTCGTGCCCAAACCGATCGCGCAGACCAACTTGGATCGGCAACCAGCTCGGCGAACCACGGCACCAACTCGACCGCAACCACCAAAAGGGGTTAGTCGGACTGCGGATAGCCGCGCCAACATCATTCTCATCTACACCGACGACCATGGTTACGCGGACTTAAGCGCCCAAGGAATTTTGGACGACATCCAAACTCCGCATACCGATCGATTGGCCGCGAATGGGGTCCAATTTACTGCCGGTTATTGTAGCGCTCCACAATGCCGTCCCTCTCGAGCCGGATTATTGACCGGCCGATATCAGAATTTATTCGGCTTAGAACAAAACGGCGATGCTGCCCTACCGTGGAGTGAGAATACGATTGCTGAACGACTCGCCAGTGTCGGATACATCACTGGGATGTGCGGCAAATGGCATCTCGATGGTTCGGTCGGCAGCAACGGTGAACATCCAGATGGCACTCCTGGCGAACGAGTCGTAAACAAAGCTGGTCAATACAAAGGACCGCCTCTGGAGAATCCAGGCCACGCTGGTCATCACGGATTTCAGGAATACCTATGCGGGCCGACGCGAACATATATTGCTACTCACGACGCAGCCGGCCATGACCTCGAGGGCACGACCGTGCACGTCGACCGACGTTTCCGGATTGACGTCCAGGCAGAATGGGCCGCCTCTTTTATCGATCGACATGCTGAGAAGGAGTCGCCGTTCTTCTTGTATGTACCGTTCTTTGCCCCACACGTCCCGCTCGAATCGCCACAGAAATACCTTGATCGCTTTCCGAGCAAGATGCCGCGACGACGAAGATTGGCGTTGGCGATGATCTCTGCCGTCGATGATGGAGTAGGATTGATCTCACGCACTTTGGAAGACAACGGCATCGCCGATAACACGTTGATTTTCTACATCAGCGACAATGGTGCTCCGCTCAAGATTCACAAAGTGGATGCACCGGGCGGCGGGCCGGGATGGGATGGTTCACTTAATGATCCATGGATCGGTGAAAAGGGGATGCTAACCGAAGGGGGAATCCGAGTACCATTTGTCGCGAGTTGGCCATCACAAATGCCACGAGGGATGATCTACGAACGCCCGGTGATTGCACTCGATGCCACCGCGACCGCACTGGCAGCAGGCGGTATACAAGTTGGTGGCGAATTGGATGGCGTTGATTTGCTACCGTTTTTGCTGGGTGAGAAATCCGGGGATTCGCATGACGCGATTTACTGGAAATGGGCCGGCCAAGCTGCCATCCGCGAGGGAGATTGGAAGTATTTGATCGGCGGTGGCAGTGCCTACTTATTCGATCTGGCACATCCTAGTCACGAACACCGAAACGTCATCGATAAACAACCAGATGTCGCGACACGTCTGCGATCGAAGCTGCAGACTTGGGCTGACACATTGCTTGTCCCAGGCTTGCCGACCTCCGACACAGTCGCAGGCTCTCGGTATTTCGATCACTATTTGAACGGCAAACCTGCGACGCCGCCGGGAAGAGCTTCCGCGGACAACGCGGGACCGGCGGCTAAACCGAGTCAGCGCAATTTCGCAGCATTGTTCCGCCAGCGTGATAAGGACAAAGACGGGTATTTGACGTTACAAGAATACATCGGGAACCCTAAGAATCGAAATGTGCCCGTACTCACACGTCGGTTCAAAAAGCTCGATGTCGATACCGATGAACGATTGACGCTATCCGAACTGCAGGGAAATCCGTGATGGTTCACGATCGGACTTGTAGCGATAGCTTCGATCACTACGCAAGGTTCGTCGTTGCTCTATTCGTGACACTCGTGGCCACCGATGTCGGTGCCGACGATGTTAATCGTGAACAGGATCGACAACGGGCCCGAACGGATGCAAAGCCTGACTGGCATTTCCTCGACAATGGAACGGTTCGCATCGGAATCGACAAATCTCGTGGCGGGTGCATCGGTTTCTTCGGTGAGAGTTCCACGAATCTCAATCTGTTGAATCACTTCGATACGGGCCGATTCATTCAGCAATCCTATTACGGCGGCCCGGACGGTTCCGATTGGAACGGAAAACCGTGGGTTTACAATCCCGTGCAGGGAGGCGAGTGGAAAGGGCAACCGTCGAAGTTGCTTGAATTCCAAAAGGATGACAATGGATCGAGCGTTCGCGTCAAGGTCGAACCACTTAGCTGGGCCAGCGGAGTGCGATGCCCAGAAGCCATTATGATGAGTTTGATATCACTCGATGGCCATTTCGCACATGTCGAAATGAGTATGAAGTACACGGGTGACGACCAGGGACCGCCTCGTTCTCAGGAAATGCCTGCCATCTTCGCCATCGCCGAGCTTAATCAATTGGTCTACTCCGACGACGGAGAACTCAAACGCCGCGTTCCCTCGTGGCCCAACGAATCGGGCCGCGCTACCGAAAGCTGGCTGGCGTACGTAAACGATTCGGATTGGGGCGTGGGAGTTTATGTCCCAGGGACGACCGAATTCACCTGTTATCGGTTTACCGGCAATGGCAAACAGGGTCCGAGTGGGTCGGCATGTTCCTACGTCGCACCGTTAAGAAAATTCGCTTTAAAGCCCGGCCTAACGGTAGAATACGACTTCTATCTCACAATCGGACGGCTCAACGAGATCCAAAAGAGGTTTTTAAAGTTGAAAGGACGCGAAGAATCGTCGCCTTCGAAACAGAACGATTAACCTCGAAGACGAACTTGTTGGCAACTCATGGTGAGGTGTATCGAGGGAACTCTCATCACTGATAATTTGTTGGAACAAGGGACACGCCCGAGTGCCGTTTCCTGGATCTCCGCAGGGTAAGAAACCAATACCAATGCGCCTACGACCAATGATTTACGCGATGTGCTTGTCAGTCGGCCTATTCACAACGCCGCAGGTTTGCAGCGCTGCTGATTCGGATCCCACTTATTACCACACAGGCGAACTGGCCGGTTCACTGAAGAGTGACGGTCCGTTGGCAGTCTATGCCCCCGACGCACAGCACTTGTGGAACCGGCTATTCAGTATTCTTTATATCCGCCCTAGCAATCTCCCCGCCGAACGGGGCGGCTCCCCAGTTAGACGATTCGAAGGTGGCGACTACATCGATTTTTTGTCATGGGGAAAGACCGAATACTGGTCGACTCCCCCAATCAGTGACCGCCTGCATTCGTTGCTCGATGAATTCCTAAGTAACAATGGAGCGTCGTTGATCAACGATCCGCTCAAAAAGTCCATTCTGTTACGCGATCTATGGGCGGCATTCGACCAGTTTACAGAACAGAATCTGAATCGCTTCGGATCGGTAGAAACTCGGCGGCGGCGTGAACTAACTTGCCGAAAGCTGGCCCGCGTAATTGAGTCGCTAAGACTGACACCGGAAGAGATTGAAGCGTTGCCAGACACATATGCAGCCGCAATTCGTTCAGGGCGTTTCGAAAACGAGCAGGACTTTGTGCGCAGCAATAACTATCTGCCGCACGAATTACTCACCGCCCCCCAAGACTGGGTCGAAGTCGATTTTCACCAACCGGGATTTCATTCGGATTTGTACGATCGTTTTATTACGCAGCATGCCCGTGAATACCACGGACGCTCATACTTTCGAATTTTCTATCGTTTTCCTGGCGGGCGGGATGCGTTGGTCGATTATTTGAAACGATTAGATGCCAACGGCGTCGACTGGCGTCAGGCGGCTGAGGATGGATTCGTCCTATTTAAACCGGATGCACCGCAAGTTGCATCAGGGACCGAATTGGCTCTCGTTCAGTTTATGATGACACTCGATTCCGACTTGCGACCGACGCCGACTCCAATTGTCGAATCCGTCCGGCATCGGACAATTCGTACGCTCGATGGCTCCGACGACCTGCCAACCAACACGGGAGTCGGAATGCACATTCTGGAATACACGATGAAGCGCCGACTGCTATTTGACGATTTGCGGCAGGGAGGTCTCGAGCGAGAACCGGACGACTTGCCGTTGTATCGAGTCATTTACCAGGCAAAGGATTCTCCGGATTGGGGAACACAGAAACGAAAAGTGCTATTCCAACAATGCGCAGACTGCCACATGACTCCCAGTGCCTCGCGCGCAGGTGTGCATAGCATTTTTTCCATCGCTCATCAGGGTGGCTTTCAGGTCGGCGCGCAATTAGGAATCGTCCACCCAGCCGACCCTGAACAAGACGAAACACACGCCGACCGTGTCGCACGCTGGAAGTTAGCGGATGTGACATATCACCGCCTGCTGGACATGCTCGATCGCTGACAAATTCGTCAGTTTACATTGCGATGACAAGCGAGATGTGTCGGACGCGCGCTATTCTTGAAACTTAGATTGTCGGGTCCCTTTGACACGACGATAATCGACTCCTATGCCGGAATCGGGGTAGGAATCGAGCGCCTCTTGAAGTCGTTGACGAGCTTGCTTCGCCGGCTGATTAGTATCGTCTTCGGCGATGGCCTGCTTTTCAAGCACATCGGAAATGGTGTCATACAACTGACCGTTGTCGTACAGCTTGTATCTTGCGTCGCGGGCATAGCGAACTTCCCAGTGGTTGTACATGTCGTCAAACTTGGCAGCATACGGGCGCGGAAAATAGTAGCCGTAAATCCATTCGCGTTTCTTGCCAGGCTTTCCAAGGCATTGCGGCCAAAAACTCCAACCGTCACCGTCGGAGATTTCCTTTGGCTTCAGACCTGCCGCCTCGACCATCGTAGGATAGAAATCGGAAAAGCAAATCAGGTCATTATTGACCTGTGCTTTGGGAATTCTTCCAGGCCAATTCGCAATCAACGGCACATGAGTCCCGTAATCGTGTGTGTAGCCCTTTCCACCACGGATCTGTCGGCCCTGGAATTCTGACGTCAACACGCTGTTCGTGCCGTTGTCACCCGTAAAGATCACGAGTGTTTCATCGCGAAGACCGTTCGCTTGCAGCGCATCCACGATGCGACCGACGCATTTGTCCATATAATTCACCATGTCGATGAAATTCTGCTTATTGTCCTTCGACCCGCGGTCTTCGCTATCGGGCGTCGGCGGAAAGGGATTATGGACGAGAATCATCGGAAAATAGACAAGAAAGGGCTCATCGGCGTTATCGACAATAAAGTCGATCAAGAATTCCGTGCAAATATCTGGACCGTAGGCCTCCTCAGACAAACTCAAGAGTTTGCCATCCTGTTCCAAGGATGGGTCCCAATACCTTTCGCGATTTGTGCGGGGCGTATTCCACAAACAATAGGTGTCGAAGCCCGCTTCCGTAGGACTGATCCCACCTTTACCAGTCAGTAGTTGCCATTTGCCAGCAACCGCTGTTGCGTATCCAGCCGCCTTGAAATGCTGGGCAAAAGTCGGCTCCCCTTTGGGATAGATACCGAAGTCTTGATAGTTGAAGACATTGGATTTCCCCGACATCAGATTGACGCGACTCGGCGTGCAAAGGGGTGTCGAGTGGCAGTTGTCAAAGCGAATTCCGTCAGCCGCCAATGCATCCAGTCGCGGAGTCGAATACTCTTGGCTGCCGTACGTGCTGAAGCATTCAAAGCCAATATCATCGGCCATAATCAAAACGATGTTCGGTCGATCCTCTTGGGCAGCAGACGTTGGCTGTGGAATCTGTGTTAACGCAAGAATGAGCACTCCAAAAACGGGAAAGACTCCGCGATTCGATGAAAGTCGCATATTCATATTGGCCTTGGATTCTTAGAAAAGATTTACACCACGATCTGCTTTTTCAGTCCGCTGGAGTCACGCTCGGCATCGAGTGATCGCTTGAGTCACGCTGGTCGTTTGGCTCGACATCCTGGACACGATCACGATACCAATAGCGATCAATGAATTCATCCACCTTTTGTCGATGAAAAAAGAGTCGTGGCAAGTTTCGCAGTACGTCGCGAATCATATGCCATTCGCCATGTTTATCGAATTTTCTGGCCGAGTTAACAACAAAGGGAGGCGTCTTGTTTAGTTTGCGCGCGGATATCCGATTGACAAGTTTTTGACGTGGCTTCCTCGAACGTCCCAATCGTTTGAGATTCAGAAGAAACATCACATCTTCACCGGCTCGAATTGATTCGTCATACCCACCGATCTCTTCGAAGTCGGACCGTCGGCAAAACCAAATGCCGCCATCGACTCCGAACAACAACAGCGGCGGCAAGATGAGCAATAACGTCGCGCGAATCCCCCAAGACCAGCGCTCCATGGTAATGCCGGTCCCGCCACCAACAACACCCGTCATTCCCATGACTTCGGAAATGAAGTTGAAGGTTTCCGGGTGAATCCTAAAGTCGGCATCACAGAATGCCAGTAGCTCGCCAGACGCAGCGGCGGCCCCACCATTTCGGGCCGCAGCAATACAACGCTTTTGAACCGTTACCACCCGGTATCCGCGTTGCGTCGCAATTTCGGCAGTCTCGTCGGTCGAATCGTTATCAGCAACGACCACTTCAATTCTGCCGGCCCCTCCCGCAAACCTCTGCCGCGCGATTTCAACGCTGTCGAGCAGACGGGGGAGCAACTCCGCCTCGTTCCAAGCGGGAATGATTAGTGAGATTCGAGGTGTCTCTTGAGACTGATGGCTCATAGCAGGCAAGCGGTTCAATTAGGGATTTCGAGTATTGTAACGTGCCACGCAGATGGATGAATGCGGTTCGACTCATTTTCCTCACATGTCACAAGGCGGATGATCGTCGGAAGAAGTGGCTTCACCATATTCTCATAAGCCGATATGATTCTTCGCTCGAACATCCCGAAAATTGGGTGAGATTACTTCGGTCGGACTCGCGAATGGCTGTTTTGCTGCAAATTAAGGACGCCCACAAAAGCTACGGCGACCAGGTTCTGCTCGATGGGGCCGAGGCCACAATCATTGATGATGTGAAAGTCGGGTTCGTCGGGCGCAATGGAGCCGGCAAATCGACACTCCTACGAATTCTACTTGGTGACGAGGAGCTAGACAGTGGCGAGATTGTCCGTCACCCCAAATTGCAAATGGGCTATCTGAGGCAGCACGATCCGTTCAACCTGGGGGAATCGGCGCACGAATTTCTCATGCGAGACAGTGGCCAACCGGATTGGAAGTGCGGCGAAGTAGCCGGCGAGTTCGAATTGAAGGGAGCGGCTCTCGACGGGCCGGTGCAAGAACTCTCGGGCGGTTGGCAAACACGTGTCAAACTGGCCGCGTTATTACTGCATGAGCCGAACCTGCTCCTGCTTGACGAACCGACCAACTTTCTCGATTTGCGAACTCAGATTCTGTTGGAGCATTTCCTGCGTCATTACAAGCAGGCTTGCCTGATTGTTTCCCACGACCGTGATTTCTTGAGCGCCACCTGCGAGCATACGCTCGATCTCACTCGGGGCAAATTGACGATGTATTCCGGACCGATTAATGCCTTCCTCGAATCGGTCTCCGAGCAGCGTGAGCGAGACGAACGGACCAACGCGTCTGTCATCGCTAAGCAAAAACAATTGCAACGCTTCATTGACAAGAACCGAGCCAACGCCAACACGGCATCGCAAGCACGATCCAAAGCCAAGCAATTAGAACGACTTCAAACGACCGAAATTGCCGGAGATGAACCCACAGCGTTTATCCGCACACCAATTGTTGAACCGCGGCGGGGAGCTGCGATCCGTTGTGAAGAGCTTTCAATCGGCTACCAGGATCACACCGTAGCGACGGAAATCGTGCTCGAGATCGACCATGGCGAACGGGCTGCCATCGTCGGCGATAACGGTCAGGGGAAGACAACGTTCTTACGCACGGTTGTCGACTCCTTACCACCGTTATCGGGCAACGTGCGCTGGGGTTATCACTGTGATGTTGGGGTCTACGCGCAACACGTCTACACCAGCTTACCCGCCGAACAAAGCGTCAGAGAATATTTGGAATATCACGCGTTGCCGGGCACAACGACGCAGGCAATTCTGAAAGTTGCCGGCTCCATGTTGTTCCAGGGGGCCGCCGTAAACAAAAAGATCGCTGTCTTATCCGGGGGTGAACGGGCCCGGCTTTGTATGGCGGGCCTGCTGCTGGGCGACCATAACATCCTCGTGCTCGATGAACCGGGCAACCATCTCGACGTCGACACCGTCGAGGCGCTCGCCAACGCATTAGTCGAGTACAAGGGCACCGTCATCTTTACCAGCCACGACCGGCATTTCATGCGACGTGTCGCGACTTGCGTCATCGAGGTGCGCGATGGCCATGTGACAAACTACGGGGGCGATTACGAGGCTTACCTGTACGCAGTGAATAAGGAAATCGACGAAGGCGAACGGGAACGTCAGGCGGGCATGTCAAAGGCATTGCCCGGCAGAAGGCCGAAGTCGGTACAGCGCACTCCGAAGCGTGACGAGCGAAAGATACGGAAGCAGTTGTCGAAAATCGAGAAAACGATTGCGCGCCTCGACCAGGAGAAAACCACCTTCAATGCACAATTACTGCAAGAAACCGATCCCGAAGAGGCACTGCGCCTGCACAACGAACTGACTCGCGTTCAGTCGGAACTTGCGGATGCCGAAGAAGAGTGGTGCGAACTGCAGGAAGAATTAGAGTCGGCGTTTTAGGTGCACTTCGCGCATTGCATCAACAGCGAGAACCTTGTCAAGCAGATTCCCATCACAGCCACCGAAGTGACGAACGACTCGCTAGCAGACCGAACGCCTCGATTCGGACGAATCAATCAATCACTTTCTCCGCAACTTCGAGCGGGCGCGATTGCGTGAATAACGGACTTTGCACGACGTGATGCACCAATTCGCGCAGTTGATAATCGTCGTCGGCAAGGTCAGAAAGAATCCCATCGATGACCGGGCGATCGTGTACCGTCAGTGGCCGCCCCAATGCATAAGTAAGCAGCTTTTCGGTCAAACAATGCGCAAATTGGTCGGTCCTTGTAAGCAAGGCCTGCCTGAGCCCCGAAACATCTTCAAAATGGTGCCCGTCCGGAAGTTCGCCGGTCGTATCTACCGGCTGAGAACGATCTTCGTCGTAGAATTTGCGTTCGCCGCCGATTGCGTCGAAATTTTCCAGAGCAAAACCGAGTGGGTCAATTTTGCGGTGGCATTCGGCACACGTGGCGACCGAGCGATGTTTGACAAGTTGCTCACGAATCGTCTTCGCACCGCGGACATCCGGTTCCAGCGGTTCCACATCCGGCGGTGGGGGGGACGGGGGGGTCCCGAGAATGTTCTCGAGGACCCATACTCCACGAATGACGGGAGAAGTATCGATCCCGTTCGCGGTTGCAGTCAGGACACTGGCATGACCAAGTAGCCCGCCTCGCTTCTTGGCATCGACTGTGACTTTGCGAAACGGTGAAGGTGAACTCGCTGTCGTTGCCTCATCGATGTCATTCGCATTTTCCCAGACCTCGATCAGGCCGTAATGTTTCGCCAGCGGTCGATTGACAAACGAGTAGTCGGAGTCAAGAAAGTCTCGGATCGACAGATTGTTGTCCAGCACATGGCGAAAATAAAGATGCGTTTCTCGGGCCATTGCCTCTTCCAGTTCGCCGACATAGTAGTGCTTGAACTTGCTAGAATCCGGCGGCATTTCTCCCAATTTGTAGAGTCGCAGCCATCGGTCGGTAAAATTGCCAGCAAGAGCTTTGGCCCGTGGATCAGCGAGCATTCGCTCGGTTTCCTGGCGCAGCACATCGGGATCGGACAATCGGCCCTTGGCAGCCTGAGCCAAGAGTTGGTCGTCTGGCATACTCGACCAAAGGAAGTAAGAAAGCCGCGATGCCACAGCGAACTGATCGGCGTGCTCGACATCCGCAAGTCGAGTTGATCCATCTTCCAAGTACAGAAAACTGGGCGAACACAAGACGGCCTTCAGGGCCGCTTTGATTGCCGGTAGATAATTCTCTCCAGACTGTTGTCGCTGTTCTACCATTTGCACCAGCGACGCGATTTCGTGCTCCGTGGCAGGCCGACGGAAGGCTCGACTGGCGAAACGGGTCAAGACTTCGCGTGTACGTTGTGGAGCAATCGGCTCGTCGCCAAAAATGGCGCGATGACCGGCCGGAGGCCATCGATCATAGAACGGGCCTTCGAGTTCCACGTCAAAAATCCGGATCTGGGGAGTCTTGATCGCTTGGCAAACTTCCCACCAGTTGCTGTAAACCAGCTTGATGGGAAACAGATCCGGATACTTTCGATGAATCGGATGCGGCAACGTCTTGAAGAAGTACGGTCCGTTTTGATACGTCATACGAGGCTGGTAACCCTTGTCCAGCCAGATTTTGCACTCCATCCACTCCGGTACATCGTCCGGCAAATCGAAGACATGCAGCGTTCGCTCGATCGATTGCCGCAGATGGAGAGTGCCGAACTTCTGCGATCCGGAGACTAAAGCCAACCGAATGGGCTCTTCGGGATCGGTTCCGATCAGTTCGAGATCGTCATAGGGATGTTGCCGGTGCAGCCCACTCGCTTTGACGCGCATCACGTAATGCCCGTCGTGAGGGACCCCCTCTTTGATGTCATCTAAGGGTCGATAACTAAATCGTTCTTTGGTTCCCCCAAAGATCGATTGGTATTCGCGGGTATGCCGCCGTTCATCCGTCACCCAACCGGAATGGGCATTTGTCGTCCGATCAAAGGGAGGGGCCATGTGGAGCAATTTGGATTCGGGTTGGGGCCCCACCTTGACGACTTTCTCGATGATTTCGTCAGCAGCTCGCAGGTAGTGCTCCAAGAGATACGAGCTGGTGACCAGCGTGTCTCCAACGTTGTCGAATCCTTCGTACTGATCATCTTTGGGAAAGCCAATCGTGGGATCGTATGTGGTCATGTCGACATGTAACAGATCGCGAATCGTGTTGCGGTACTCCCGGCTGTTCAACCGTCTTAAAACCGGTTTTTTGGCGACATTTTCCATTCGTTCGTGCGACTCAGCGAGTCGCTTCGTCAATTGCTTGATAACGCGCCGACGCTCTTCGTCCGTGGGATGTTTAGCTTCTTCGGGGGGCATTTCCCCTAAATTCAATTGGTCGAGAATGTCCTGCCAAAGGCCTAATTCGTCGTCCGTTTCAATCGTGCTGGTGAGGCAGTCGAAACGTCGGTCGGCTCGCTGCAATTTCGGCCCGTGACACCTCTGGCAGTATTCAGTAATGAATTGGACCACGTGATCGTCATCCGCGATCGCTCGACCTGGAACGGAAACGAGCCCAATCGTGCAAATCGCGAGGACGCCAACTCTCATCGGTATTGCGGTCATCGAAGAATGCCTTGCAAATTATCCAGTGACGTCCATGCGTCCCGTGCTATTGCCAAATTTGTCGATTTCCAATCCGAATTGTTTCAACAAGGTGACATAAAGATTGGCAAGCGGGATGCGATCTCGTTTATCCGACGGAAGCCTGACGTGACCGGCCGGTTTCAAGCCACCGCCTGTCAGGATAATCGGCAGATCCTTGTTCGAGTGGGAGCTGCCGTTCCCCATGCCGCTTCCGAAGAGAACCATGGTTGAATCGAAGAGAGAGCCACCCGGCTCTTCAAGGCTCTTAAGCCGTCTCAGAAATCGGGAGAAACTCTCCATCTGGAATTTCTCGATGACCGTCAAACCTTCAAGATTCTTTTCGTCCTTCCCGTGGTGCGAATAGCCATGGTAGCTGTTTCGCAACCCGAGGTCGGATGTATTAAAGCCTTCGGGCATTTCCAGCGTGGCAATGCGGGTCGAATCGGTCTGCAACGCGAGGACAATGAGGTCGTAGAACACAGAGAGTGACTCGACAAATTCGCCATCTTCGGGTTCCGACATTTCTACTTGAGGTTTGGGCTGATCGATCCAGTGGTCAGCCATCTCCAGCTTTTGCTCGACCTCACGCACCGACGTGAAGTACTCGTCCAGTTTCTGCCGATCCCGGTGGCTGATGCGATTGTTCAGACCCTGCGCATGTCCGGCGACCACATCCAAAATCGATCCTTGCAATTGGTTGCGAGCAGCCATTTGTTTTTTGACTTCCGGGGCATCGTCCACAAACAGCATCCGGAAGACTTCGCGTGAGCTGGTCTTGACCGGCACGTTGACACCGGTGCGTGTCCAACACATTTCACAGCCACCGCCCACACCCAAATTCAATGCGGGAAATCGCGTCTCTGTCCCGACAAACTCGGCGGCGCGTTGATCGATTGAAATATTGCCGTCGGGCATCGCGGGGGCGTCAATGGTTTTGACCGCGGTTAAGAAGGTATCGACAACACGATGCCCTCCCGATACTCCATGGTCGAGATTCGAGTAGATCGTGAAGTCCCGGCGATGATCTTCCATCGATTCGAGCAGAACGGGCATTTCATAATCGAAACCAGTCTGCTCCGGGAAGAATCGCTCGGGAATCATGCCATAAGGATTACCGACACAGACCAAGCGTTTGAATTCGGGAACGGAATTCGAGGCTGCTCGTGCCCGCGGTTTGAAAGATTCGAGAAACGGCAATGCCAACGAAACGCCAGCGAAACGCAGGAATTGACGACGAGGAAGCTGGAGCATGTGTTCACTCGCTCGGTTGAAGGTGGGCTACACAAGGCAGGACTGCTGTACACTATCGTGACGAATCCGATCGTGCGTGTCAACGAGAGTCAAATGGCGCGATCGATCGTTCGGTTAAGCTGTAGTTCGGCATGCGGTCGGTGATCTTTACTTTTGCCCGTTCCCCAATGACCGACGAAGCAAATTGTGTGTGACTTGCTGCACTCGGCTGTCCGGTCCATGTGGTCGACTCCAATGCGACCAGGGCAGCATGTGTCCGGGTGGTGAGCTGAGGCCTTGCGCCCAGAAAATTGTCGCCGCATTAAAAACGAAATTGTTCTTGGGGCCCGGATAGATCGTCGCAGTCCAATGTTGCGGCTCGACTCCCCCACGCAAAGCAGTGCCTTCGGCCACGACTTCCAATCCGGGGATATCCGCTGGCGCTCCGTGATACTCCCATCCGACAAGGCCAGGAATACTGTCACCATTCCTCAAGCCGGTCTCGCTGAACATCCAATGGTCGGCTTTCGATACGGTCCAATCGCCTCCGCCATTGACCGGGCTAACGTTGCGTGCGCCCATCAATAGACCTTCGTCGGGGCCGGTTGACGAGAACTCGTATTTCGATTCCACACCTTGAGCTGCCAGGCCTCCAAACCGACCAACGCGTGTTATCGTGCGATTCGGGCGGCCAGTCGCGTTACTAGTGAATGGCGTGACTCCGTTCACGGCATTGCCAGTTAAGAATAGCGCATTGACTCCCCGATCGATTATTTCCCGAACAGTGTGGTATTGCCGGACGTCCCAGTATTCATCGTGCCCCACACTGAGAAAGGTTTTGCATGACAACCCGCGATCTGGTGTCAGCATGTCACTGTTGGAGCAATAGGTGACATCGTAACCGTGCTTTTCCAACCAGTAGGCCAGCGGAAACTCCCAACAGAGAAACTCACCAGACCCTTGTGTTTGCGGATTCTCATAAATCTGACGGTATCGCCCGTATGGACGATCAAAGCTGACGGCCACATCCGGACCCCAATACCATTCTTCGATGCCGTCGTCATACAACGAGAACCGATCGGGCCAGCGATTATATGCCTGCCAAGTGTTGTCACTACACTGAAACAGAATATCAGCTGGTCGCTCATCTCGTACGATAAACACAACGTAGCTTTGCCAATATGATTCATCTCGCTCATGGGGTTGCGTCGTCAGACGACCCAAGTAGACGCCGCTGGTCCAATCCATAGGAATTCTCAGGCTCGTCGAGGGTTCCCAACGACACTCTCGAATGCGATTTTCCCCAATGTCTGGATCGGGTTGAACCTTGCCTTGGAATGGTCCTAGCCGAGTCATCAGCCGAGCGCCTCGACCGCCGTAGAACCCCATCCTGAAGATTTCGATCGAGAATTCTTGGGGCGGATTTGTCGAAACCATGAACTCGATGGAATCACCGGCAACCACAGATTGTCGCGAGCAGTAGCCTTCAATCCATGGAGAGCGGAAACCAAGCCCCCCTTCGGGCGATTTGGCGACACGAACTCGGGTTAGTTGCCAATCTGATGCTCCCTCGTGTTGGTTTTCCGACACGATCGAGTGTGAATGCGTCGACTGAGGCACGTCTTGGGATGATCGACTCGAAGCAGACGCCGGATGAACGCTGCTCCCCATCGATGCTGCCAATGTCCCTGCTAACCAGCCTCTCCTGGTGAATTTGGTGCTTGGCTCGTTCGAGTCACTCATTTGGCGCCCCTATCGGAAAATTCTCGGCGGTCTGACTGGTCGACTGTGATTCGCCCCCAACTATTTTAATCGAAGGAACGCCATTTCGCGCGATTGAATCGAGCGCGCATCGGAACGTCGATGTGGTCAATGTGAACACAGATTCCTCGGGCAGACGCACGGCCCATTGGCAACTGCGAAACGGACCAACGGAACTGACCCAGTTGCACCGTGACAGAGATTGGCATGGTTCGTGCGGTTGCCGGCGTGCTGTATTTCCGTACGTAGCCCATTCATCGAGCTGTGAGTCAAGGTTCATCTGTGAGCGGTTGCATTCACGACTCATTGGCTTCGGCAGACTCGTACAACGCAATATTCGCAACGATTACGGATCGAATGTGTCTCATTCCTCGGGCAACGATTACGCGCCATACCACGCCACTCGATCCGACAGTCGGCGTGAAATTAGGCGACTAACCCAAGAATGGGGCATTAGGAAGGGACGCGACAGGAAAGCGAAACCGTTTGAGCAGATTGCGGGTCGCGAAACGCTGCCGGCTTGAAAGCGACGGAGGCCCGGATTGCGTCTGGGTCGCTCGCGATTCCAATCAAATTTCGCCATTTCGCATCTGGAAAACTGGCCGGTGACGCGGTTGCATCCTCAGATTGCAGGCCAACTTGCCGAGGTCTGGGACGGATACTTTGCCAGATCGTTAGGATCGTCAATAACTGGGGTAAAAAGAGTCGCAAGTTTTGAGACTCGGGCATTCTAAGCCGTTGAAATTTTGAATCGTGTATTTTATATTCAAATGCATAAGTGGGTTTGAAGATTACAACGTGGGTCGTAATAAGCAAGCATTCTGCAGATTTGCAAGCAGAAAAGGCTTATTTATCAGCCGGTTTGCTGTAATTAATTGATGCTGGCTAATTCATTCTGGATTGATTGCGCTGGGACAGCAAATTCGGTGGGATAGTTGCGGCAGGCCGCGGTTTCGGCGTTCATAGCAACGATGCTGTTGCGCCTGTGCATTGTTCCGCATGGTCGTGTCTTCATCCCATCCATCGATGTCAGTTCAAAAACAACGAGAAAAGCACCAATGAACTGAGCTGAGCGGCATGGACGCGATGCCTCAATCCTAACGGTTTGTCGCATTTGAGCGAAATCCGATGCCGCGAAACGAGTTTCGATTGATTGACCACGACGCGACTTTGTGAAGTATTTGGGACCGATATTGGGTTTGATCAAGCATTCGAAGGTGCGAGGAACGTTTCGCCAGCACGGCAATTGTTTTTGAAAGTGCACTTTATCCGACCGAACGCCTTCGCGTTGATCGTTTGATCTTGGGCGTGATCTGACCGATGACCGAAAGACGGTGCGAGATGAAGGCCTCATGACGGGGCTTTCGTATGGACTGAATCCGGCGTGACTCAGTTGATATTCACCACTCTTTTGTCCATCAGCTGATCTCCCCTTGATTACCCCAATACCCAGGGTTAACTTGTTAGATTGAGGAGTGGGAAGCCTGCTTCTAGTGGGGGGAATTCCAAGGCTGGGCAAGAGGAATTCAAGCGATATGTGACGGACCACCAACCTGTTTGAGTTTAGCGAATTGCACAGTATTGGTGCGGCAATCAGGCAAAACTGAGCCGTTCGAATTCGAACTGCGGAGCGCGGGCTCTACGCCAAAAGCTAGTGCAACGGTAATCAGGTTGGGAAGGAAAACTGCAATTCGCTTGGGTGAGCGATGAAAACCGGACGGTAATCATCTCGGACTTCGTCTCCTCCCAGACCAATCGAATCATCGAAATGAATGCATGCATTCGTCTCGACATTGATTCGAACCGCAGTTTCGACTCCGAAACGATTTGCGTCAATAGAACGGAAGGATTCACGTAATCCGGCAAATTGCAGCACAACGGACGATTTGGACACTGACTGTTTGACTTCTGATCGCTGTTTTCAGCGAGTCAGAATTTGTATTCCGCGGTGGCGATCACCGCAAAGTTTAATTTTTCCTCACAAGGCCTGGAGTTCCAGATGGGTCGTTCTGAACGAAATCAAGTCCCACTTGCTGTCGTCGGCATGGGTTGCCGTATGCCAGGTGCGGATGACTTGGACGCCTATTGGCGCCTGATTTCTGAAGGGCGAAGCGCGATTGGCGAACTGCCTGCAGATCGTCTCAACCGCGAGCTTTACTACGATCCCGAACCCGGGAAATGCGGAAAGTCGTATTCGCAAATCGGTGGCGTGGTGCCTGTGCGACCAGTCAACCCTTCCGTTTGCCCGCTGCCGGAAAACCTTTTGCGCGAGTTTGATGACGCCCACTTGGCAATGTGTGAAGTCGCGGCATCCGCTTTTCGGCACGCCGGAATGGACCCCTTCGATCTCGCACTTCGAAATGTCGGGGTGTATATCGGCCATTCCGGGGGAACATGTCTCTCCGGAGACTTGGCCTATTCAACGGGCATCGCCGACACCGCCCGATATCTCAACTCAGAGAAAATCCAACAGCTTCTGTCGCCTGACCTGATTGATGGCGCTATTCAAGACATGGTTAATCGGGTTCATGAGGACAACCCCAAGAGAAACCTGGACGGCAGCCCCCATGTCGGCGCCCACAGCGTGGCCAGCTTGATTACGAACGCATTCGGCTTAACTGGTCCGTTCATGGCCATCGACGCAGCTTGCGCCTCGTCCCTGATTGCATTGGCACTCGGCGCACATGCGCTACAAAACGGCCTGATCGACATGGCAGTCGTTGGCGGCGCTTCTTATAGCAAGTGGGCTGCCATGGTATTGTTTTCCATGGCCCAATCGATGAGTGCGACAGGTTCACGGCCTTTTGATGCAGGTGCCAACGGATTGGTAAGTTCCGATGGCTACGCAGCCGTTGTGCTCAAGACACTCCCACGGGCACTCGAAGATAATGACCGCATTCTCGCAGTGGTCCGTGGCGTGGGAATTTCTTCAGACGGACGCGGAAAGAGCCTCTGGGCTCCCAGAATGGCCGGGCAAATTGCGGCGATCAATCGCGCCTACGAAGACGGAGTTAACCCGAGTCAGCTGCAGTACATCGAATGTCATGCCACCTCCACGCAAGTCGGCGATGCGACAGAGCTAAAGGCACTGACAGAAGCCTTAGGCGGATACTTTTCGGCTGGATCGAAGTTGCCCATTGGAAGCGTCAAAGCCAACATCGGGCATACACTCGAATGTGCTGGGATCGCCGGATTCGTAAAAACCGTCCTCGCGATGAACAATCAGGTCATTCCGAGACAGATCAATTTTGAGACCCCAAATCCGGAAATCGATTGGGCGAATACGCCGTTCGAGGTGGCAACGCAGTCCATCCCTTGGCCTTCGAATTCCAATGGGACACCACGGCGGGCTGCGGTGAATGCATTCGGCATCGGTGGTCTCAACGTCCACGTCGTCATCGATGATCTTGCTGATAACTCGCTCGTTTCGACTTTCACAAACTCCAATGGCAGGCCGGCAACTGCGGATCACACGTCGATTAGCGTCACACAGCAGCCAGCGCAAGACGATATCGCAATTGTTGGGATGGGCGCAATCGTCCCTGGGGCATTGACTGTCGATGCATTTTGGGACTTGCTGGTATCGGGCCGCGACCCCAAATCCGAGATTCCGCCCGAGCGGTGGGATTTGGCAGCTTATTACGACCCCGCTGCCCATTCGAACTGGAAAGTGCGAGCGAAAATCGGCGGCTTTGTTAAGGATTTCGTTTACGACTGGAAAAAACACAAAGTTCCACCAAAGCAGATTGCCAGTGCGAATCCGTTACAGTTCATGTTGCTGGACGCAACGGATCAGGCACTTCGTGAAGCCGGTTACGAATCCGACTCATTCGATCGGTCGCGAACAAGCGTTGTCGTCGGAAGCGTATTCGGCGGCGACTTTATGTGTCACCTTCAAATGGGAATGCGCCTTCCCGAGTTGCGACTGTTGATCGCCGACTCATTGCAAAAGCGAGGAGTACCGCCAGAAAGGATCGACGAAGTCGGTAAGGCCTTCGAAGAGACTATTCTGACAGCGATGCCGGCCTTGTTGGACGAGACCGGAAGTTTTACAGCCAGCACGCTCGCCTCTCGACTTTCGAAAACGTTCGATTTGATGGGTGGTGCATTGTCGCTTGATGCGGCGGATGTTTCATCATCGGCAACGATACTCTCTGCAGCAGGCTTACTGAGAACCGGTTCGTCTGACATGGTTGTCGCTGCCGCCGGCCAGCGAAGTATGGACGTGACGGTCTACGAGGAACTGAGCCTCCGCAACATGCTTCCCCTCGGGGAACTACAGTCGAATGACACATTGTACGGCAATGTTCCCGCGGAGGGTGCAGCGGTCGTCGTCCTCAAACGGCTTGAAGATGCGCGCCGAGATGGGAACAAGATTCGAGGCGTGATTCGGGGAATCACAGCCTCAACAAACAGTAACGACCTGTACCAAGCCTATCGCCAATCACTGACAAAGGTTACTGAGGATACCGGTGTCAGCCCTTCGCAAGTCGGCATTCTGGAAACGGCCCGGATGAGCCGCCAAGATTTGGATTCCCTGGAAGCAACGCAAGTTGTGGAGCAATTCCGCCGCGATGTCCGGGAGTCGCCTGTTGCGTATAGTTCGATTTCACATCGCATCGGGCACTCGCTTGGATCCTCGGGTATGGTCGCTTTGATCAAATCCGTGCTTGAATTGGAACACGGCCAAATCCCCGGCGGTTGTGGAGCAGAAGCGATTGCCGCTTCGAGTCGTGAATGTACAGAC